>CADECN010000146.1 GCA_902825785.1 uncultured Hyphomicrobium sp.
TGATGCACATCCGGCATACATGCTCCATTTTAGTCCATATTCGGACTTGCATTGTGTTTTGAGTCCGATTACATACCACATCTAGAAACGGACTAACTAGGCATATTTAGTCCGTTTTTGGATTACTCGCAAGCCGTTGGCTGCGCCATTCCGCCTGGGCAACAAAGGAGGTCCCTCATGGGAACGCTGCAAGACTCAACGAACCAAATCACGTCCTGCGAGGACGACCTTTCCATCCACGTTGAACTCGACATTGAGGGGGCCGCGGACCCACGCGCCATCACGGCGCCACATGGCGGACTGTCGGGCCTGCGCGAACTCGCCGAGATCGACATCGATGTTCACCTCTTCGAGCGTGACCACGATGAACCTCTCAGCGCCGACATTGCCGGTCGAAAAGCGATCCGCCTCGTCGCCCACCGTGCACGTCTCATTGAAGTCGAGGTTCGCTACGAGCATCGCTCTATCAAACGCGAATTTGCACCCGCGAAGACTGTCTTTCGTGTGTTGCAATGGGCTGTCAGCAAGCACGGTTTTGATCTCGATGCGACTGCCGCCGCGCGCGCCAATCTAATTCTCCCTGGCGCAGAGACGCCGTTGCCGCGTGATAGCGTCATCGGCGCCTACACCAAACCGGGGCATCACGTGCTCGTTCTCGACCTGACTTTGCGTGATTTCACCAATGGTTGATCAAGCCGAAGTGCGTGGCGATGCAGCCACGCTCAACGCCCATCTCGCTTCGACGCGTTTTCTCGCCGGCGTTGAGGAGGGCCGCTGGTCGGTCCTCCTCAACCGCTTTCCTGAACTCGTCGTTGAAATCCGCGGTGTTGACGTGGCCGACAGCGTCTCGACGTCGATGATCTTTCAATTGATGTGCGATCAATTTCCCGCCCAACCGCCGTTCGTGCAGCGTTGGGACCCACGCATTCAGGCGCGACCACCCTCACCTACGGCAGAACAGAGTCCGCCCGGTGTAGTCGACGCGTTCAAGGAATGGTCCGAAGGGCCGATCACTTATGGCGGCGTCTATCGGGCCTGGCAGCGTCACGCGGCCACGCACAACAATTGGGCGGCGCTCCGTCCAGACGAGGCCTGGCGCCGCGATCGTCATCTCACCTTTATCTTGGAGAAACTCTATGGCTTGGTTTGCGAACAAGCTGCTTGGCTGGCTGTTCGGTCCGCCGCCTAGACTAGTGTGCGCGCGTTCGGTCTGGCGCAACGGAATGGCGGAGTTAGCGCACCGCACGAAAGGCGAGACCCAGGAGAGCGGCGCGTTCTTGCTGGGACGTGAGATCGCTTCGGGCCAGCACCGCATCGTCGACTTTGTCTTTTACGACGACATCGATGCGAACGCGCTTGCGTCCGGCGTCGTCGTCATTCGCCAGACTGCATTGCCTCGCCTGTGGGCCATCTGTCGCGAGCGCGGCTATGGCGTTGTGGCCGACATTCACGTTCATCCCGCCGGCTGCTGGCAAAGTGATTCAGACCAGGCCAATCCGGTGATGCCGCGCGCGGGTCACATCGCGATGATCCTACCCAACTTCGCTCGCGGAAATCCCGAGCCCGGCGCTATCGGGATTTATGAATTCCTCGGCGGTCGCAACTGGCGCGATCACTCGGCGTCGGGCAGCCGCTTCGTCAAGCTGGAGGCTCTGTGATGAACAATCATCTCAAGAGATCGCGGATCACCAAAGCCTTTGCCGACGCCGACCTCGCCGCCTCCTTCGACGACGCGGAAGCGAGGCTCGATAGCGTCGAAGTTTGTGTCGTCCTGGACGCCACCTTGGCGCGCACACCAGCCGGACAAGCTGCTGCACTGACCGCCCTCGCGACCGCATTGAAAAGCTTCGGCCGTGCGACATTGGCTTGCGACGAGGCGTCCATTCCCCTCATCGGCGCGCGACCGCTTGGCGAGACATTGGGCGAAGCGGCCGCGGCTCTAGGTGCGCGTCTTGAACCAGATTGTCCGGCAACGACGACACACGCGATCCATATTGGCGCCAAGCCAAGCGCGGCGCCCTGGCGAATCTATTGCTGGTGGGAACGCTGGTGCTCTGGGACCCGGCTTGCGCCGACCGCTACAAACGATAACCGCGTTGCGCTCGCGGGATCGTTCGCCGGCGCGATCGCAGTTCGACAAGTCTTCGCGCATGTTCGTTTTGGAAAATCGGCGCCGGCGCGCGCAGCAACGCTCTCCCTTTGGCGACCGGAGTTGGGCGGCGACGCTCTGACGAACGCTTCAGCGCTTGGCCCGACGAAGTTCACGCTGCCAGATTCGATCTGGTTTCTGGGGCTGGGACATCTCGGCCAAGCGGCGATTTGGACACTTTGCCTCCAACCCACGCCGCAGGGACGCGCGGTCGTGCAGGACGACCAGTTCATCGGCGAGGAAAACGAACCAACGTCCCTCTTGGTGCGAATGCCGGACATCGGCGTTCGCAAGGCCCGCGTCAGCGCCGCTTGGCTCGAATTGGCCGACTGGTCAGCAGCCATTGTTGAACGCCGACATTACGGCGATATCGCTGTTCGCGCCGACGACCCGCCCTTCCTCCTCAGCGGTCTCGACGATCTTGCGCCCCGTTTAACTGTGGCGAAGGCCGGCTTTGAATACATGATCGACGTCGGCGTCGGGCACGGGCCTAAGGATTTCGAGGGCGTCCAGATCCGAGTCATCCCTAAGGGTGCGAGAGCCGAGACCTTGTGGCGTGAGCCCGATGCGGCTCGCCACGATCAGCTGCTCGATAAGGCCGCCTATGAGAGCCTCGACGCAAAGGTGGGCGCATGCGGCGCTTACTCCATCGCGAAGGCGAGTGTTGCTGTCCCCTTTGTCGGCGCGGCGGCCGCAGCGTTAGCTGTTTCGCAAATGATCCGGCTCGCAAGCGGAGAAGACGCGGTCGCTCTGCTTCAAATCGACCTCGGCGCTCCTGAAATGATTATCGATGGCGGGCGCGTCCCAGCGCCTCACACGTTTCTGGGCGGCTCGCACGTGAACCTCGATCTCGTTTCACAATCGCATCAATCTGAATCCGCAGCCGCACAGCCCGACTCATCGTAAATAAACTTCCCCATTTTTTCTCGCGTGCGCTCCACGCACCGTCATCGCCCCCTAAACGGTCAGTCTCAAGGCATTTCAAAATGAGCGCGTTCAAGTTCATCCACGCCGCTGATCTGCATCTGGACAGTCCGTTGCAAGGATTGCGTGACCGCGACGGCGACATTGGCGAACGGATCGCGCGCGCGTCTAAGACAGCGCTCAATAGCCTCATTAGCTTGGCGATCGACGAACAGTGCAAATTCGTCGTGCTCGCGGGCGACATTTTCGACGGCGACATTCGCAACTTTCAAAGCGCGCTGCATTTCGCCAAGCAGATGCGGCGTTTGAAAGAGGCTAACATCGCCGTCTTCATCGCCCTCGGCAATCATGACGCCGAAAACAAATTCATGGCGCGTTTAGACCTGGGCGACAACGTACAGGTCTTCACCAGCCAAAACGCCCAAACCATTCGCATCGACGACATTGCGGTGGCGTTGCACGGACAGAGCTTCCCGAAGCGGGACGTCACTGAAAATATCGCACGCGAATACCCCACGCCATTGCCTGGGTATTTCAATATCGGCGTCCTGCACACGGCCTGCGCCGGCCGCGCCGAACATCACGCCCCCTATGCGCCATGCTCGCGGGAGCAACTCGTCAACCATGGGTACGGCTACTGGGCGCTCGGTCACGTGCACAAACATCAAATCCTGAGCAAGGATCCATGGGTGGTGTACCCCGGCAACCTTCAAGGTCGGAGCGCAAAAGAAACGGGGCCCAAAGGCGCCATGCTCGTTGAGGTGCAAGAAGGTTCAGTCCGCTCCGTCGAGCATCGCACGCTCGACGCAGTGCGCTGGGAAGTCTTGGATGTGGACGTCACCGATGCGGGCGTTCTGCAAGACGTGTCGACAGGTTTGCGTATTGCGCTCGACACGACGACGCTACCTAACGATCGCCTGGTTGCGCTTCGCCTCCGGCTCATCGGCGCACCCGTCATTCACAACGAGCTCGTCGCGCATGCCGACGCCTTGAGGGAAGACCTCGAAGCCACACTTGCAACCCATGCCGGCGATGTCTGGCTTGAGAAACTTGCGATCGAGACCACCTCCCCCACAAGCCTGCCTGCCCTCGATCCTTCCATTGCCGGCAGACTCGCTGCCGCAATTGCCGAACTGCGCGATCAACCTGGCTTTGCTCAAATGCTTGAGCAGCGCTTGGAGCAGATACGCGCGAAAATGCCCCCGAGCGTCCGTCCGGAAGGACTGATCGAGGAATTGCGAGCAGGCGCAGGCGCGCGCGCCGCAGCGATTGCGCTATCGCTCATTTCGCAAACCCCGGAGGCGTCCGATGAGGCTGCTTGAGCTCGGCCTCGAACGCTACGGCGCCTTTTCCGCGCGCTCGATCACTTTCGATGCGGAGCGCGGGTTGGCCGTGGTGTTCGGCCCCAATGAGATCGGCAAGAGCACGCTTCTTTCGGGCGTAACCGATTTCCTGTTCGGCATTCCCATGCACTCGCCGCACGGCGAAGTCTTTGGCTATGACGTGATGCGCCTCAACGCGCATCTGCGCCTGGCGGATGGCGCAGAGCTGAAGCTCAAGCGGCGCAAAGGCAAGATCAAGACGCTCTCCGACGATAAAGGCACGTCGCACGATCAAGACATTCTAAGTCGAGCCCTTGGCGCCACATCGCGTGAACGCTTTCTCGAACTTTTCGGTCTCGATCACGCAACCTTGCGAGCGGGCGGAGAGGGTCTCCTGACCGCTGACGGCGAACTTGGACGGCTTATCGTAGAAGCCGGGGGCGGGTTGCGCGGGATGGTCGCTCGCCTCGGCGAACTCGAGCTTTATGGTGATGGCCTGTTTGCGCCACGCAAAAGCGATAAGCGCGCCTTCTATCAGGCGCTGGGCAAGGTCGAAGCCGCTGACCGCATGGTCAAGGCGTCGGCGACCTCGAAAGAGGCCTATCTGGAAGCGCGCAGCGGTCACGTTGACGCGCTCGCGCGCTACAGAGCGCTCATTGAAGAGGCGCACGGACTCGGCAAACGCCGCTCAGAACTTGAGCGCCTTGTGCGCGTCCAACCGCTGCTTGCTCAACTGGCGCAGGCTGAAGAGGCGTTGGAAGGCTTCGGCGACCTGGCCCATCTTCCAACCGGCTTCGACGCCGAACTCGACCGGGCGCGCGCCAAACTCGAAGCGGCAGACCAGGAACTGGAGCGCGCGGCCAATGCCGCCAAACGTCTGGAGGCGCGACGCAATGAGCTTTGTGTGGACCCGGCCTGGTCGAAGCATCGCGATCGAATCGTCGCTGTCTCGGAAACCGCCATCGCGGTACGCCAAGCGCGCCAAAGCCTCGTCAATCGCCGGCGCGAACTCGTCGACATCGACGCCAAGCTGGCGGCGCTCCGCGGTCTGCTTGGGTTAGCACCCACTTTCGATCTCGCGACGATCGCGCCCAGCAATGCGGATTTGAAGGCCGTCCGCGATCTGCACACGGAAGCGGTCAACAGGCGCGCCGATGCCGCTGCAACGGCAAGAGCGTCCGCCTCCCTCGCACAAGAGCTCAGTATCCTCAAAGAAACTATCGACGCGGCGCGCGCGGCGGGACGCGATCGCCCATTTGGCGTCGATGCCGCTGACCTCACTGCTCTGCCTCAAGCACAATCGGCGGCGGCCGCCCAAGGCAAGCGTTTGTCAAAGGCCGCCGACGAACTCGCCCAAGACATCCGCCGCCTCGGCTTCCGCGACCTTGAACACATGCGCGCGCTCACGTTTCCCGACCTGGATACGCTGCGCGGCGAGATTGAAGCGCGCCAACGCTTGGCCCGTGACATCGAGGCCCACACTTCGCGCGCCGATGAAGCGCGCGCTTCTGGGGCCGCCGCGCACGCCGCTGTGCTCCGCCTTGCATCTGGCGCCGCCGTCGCGTCGCCGGAAGCCATCGGTGATGCGCGCAATGTCCGCGACCAGGCGCTTGCACCGCTGATCGCGTCGCACCGCGCAGGGATCGCGGACGCGCCCCTTGCGCGCCGCGAACAAGAGATCGCGTCCGTTGTTGGCGCAAACGCCGAAGCCGACGATCTCGCCGATCGCCGCACCGATGACGCCCATCGCGTCGCCGCGCTGGTGCAGCAGCGTGAGCGCGAGGAAGATGCGAAGCTCGCCCAACGTGCCGCGGCAGAAGGAATCTCGCGTCTGACAGCGCAAGGGGCCGCAAATGAGCGCACGTTCGCCAGGGCCTATCCCGACGCGACAGCCTTTGAGCCCGATCCCGGCAAACTCCTCACCCTTGCCATAGAACGGGCGCGCCTTATCGATCGCGCGAACGATCTCCAGGTGAGCCTGGCGGAAGCTGACGCGCGGCTTTCTGATCTCGAACCGAAACGCCAAGCGCTTGCTCTTGCTGAAAGCCAGCTCGGTGCGGCCACGGCAGGCAATAAGAGTTTAGTCGAACGCGTGAAAACCGCCGTTGCGGCGATCAAGGCCCACGATGTTGAGCACGCCAATTTCGTGCGCGATGGCCGCGATATCGCGACGAAAGAGGCACAGCGCACGCAATCGCAAGCCGCACTGGAAGGCCACACTCGCGCGGAAACAGCCTGGTCGGCGTCTTGGTCGGAGGCCGTTGCCGCTTTGGGGCTCAAACGTGAAGTCAGCCTGGACGAAGCTGAGCAAGTGATGCGCGAATGGGCGACAGCCAGAGGTGAACTTTCAACCGCTGCACAGACGCGCCGGCGCATCGAACAGATCGAAGCTGACGTCAAAGCCTTGGCAGAAGACGTAGCGTCCTGCGCGGGGGAACTCGGCGTCACGCTCGCATCCGATCCGGTGGAAGCTGCGGCCGATCTAAAGCGCCGCTCAGATCAAAACGAGCAGCAGTCGGCAGCGTTCGCAGAACTGGCGCCCGAACTGAACGCCGCGAAGGAAGATGTCGCGCGCGCCAACCACACGCTCAGTGAAGCCAAACGCCTGATGGAGGTCCTCAATAAGAAACTCGGCATGGATGGCGACGGCGCGACCGACGACACGAGCGCACGGCTCAACCGGCGCGACCAGATCCAGGCGAAACTGGCCGAACTGCACGGCAAGATCAGCATCGCCGGTGATGAGATATTGTTGGCGGATCTTCGTCGCGCCTGCATCGAGCGCGACATCGATTCGCTGCGCGCCGATCTAAGCGCTCTCGATCTTGAACGCCAGCACCACGAGGAAGCTGTTAAGGCGGCCGTCGAGAGCATGAAGGAGTTCGAGACCGCGCTTCGCTCCTACGAGGACCCGACCCAGGTGAACCAAGCGATCGCGGAGCGCGAATGCGCGACAAGCGACATCCACACCATTACGCAACGATGGATTGAGACCATCGTTGCACACGATCTCCTGACTGAAGCGATCGCGCGCGTTCGCGCTGAACACCAAGATCCGCTCATTGCACGCGCTGGCGCCCTCTTCAAACTCACGACCCAGGGCGCATTTGTCGGCATCGAAGCGGACGTCGACGCTAACGGCAAGCCCGTCGTGATCGGCCGTCGCTCTGACGGCCGCGCGGTGGGAGTGAGCAAAATGAGCGACGGCACGCGCGACCAATTGTTTCTCGCTTTTCGGCTGGCTAGCATTGAACAATACGGCAAGGCGGGCGAACCGATCCCTTTTATCGCCGACGACATTCTCGTCCATTTCGACGACGCGCGCGCAGCTGCAACGTTGGAGCTTTTGGCCGAGTTCTCAAAAACGAACCAAGTTATCCTGTTCACGCACCACCAGAGCGTCCGGGACGCAGCCGCCGCATTGAGCCATCCAGCAGTGCAGGTCATCGATCTCGACGAAGCGTCGAATGCCATCGGTGAAAGCGAAGCCGCGTAGAACCGAATCTAATTTCCGCCCTCTTCAACATGGGCCTCACGCATGAGATCGCCGATGCGCCGCCCGTTGATGCGGCAGGTGGCAATGACGCGATCATACGATGTGACGTTTCCGCGCCGTCCGCCGCCGGCAACGCAAACGGCTTCACGGCCTAGAGCAATACTTTCAAGGGCTGCCTTGGCGCCTGGTCCTCCCGGCGAACGAAGCTCCGGCGCATTGAAGTCAGCCAAACGCACTTCGATCCAGGTGTTGGGGTCGTCGGATACTCCGACGCAAAGTCCATCGCCATCCCCAACATAGCGAACCGTGCCGGAGAACCTATCACCAGAGCCATGCGGGAGCGGAGCCTCGCACGGGTCCGCGTGCGCGATCACCGGAAAAAACAGTACGGCCAAGGCGATGAGGAAGGCGCGCATTCTCATGCTGGATTCTTAGCAAGATTCGCCAATCACTTCAGATAGCCGCCGACATATTGCACCGCCTCATCCTCTGAGACGATTTCGAGCGCGTCGGCCGGCAACACACGCGCTTGGATCGCCTCGATCTGCTCGGACGGCGCGTTCAGCCAGTCCTTGCATGCGAAATGGTTCGTCAGGATCACCGGCATCGCCTTGGCATGCACGGGACGAACGAGATCATTGGCTTCAGTAGTGAGGAAACTGAAGAGCTTGTGCTTGCCTTGGTTTGGTTCTTTCTTGGTGCCGTAGTCGCCCCACCATTCGCCGCAAATACCGGCGAAGAAGAGCATGCCGCGCTCGGGTGGCGCAAACCATCGGATCTGCTTCTTTCCTGTTGGTGAGCTGTCCTCGTATTCGCTGAAGGCAGTGAACGGGACGAGGCAACGGAATTGTTGCTTCAGGAGCGGACGCCAATGGGCGCTCTTGATGTTGCGGATGTTGGTGACTGGCGCGCCGCCAAACTGCGGCGGACC
>CADECN010000147.1:0-3595 GCA_902825785.1 uncultured Hyphomicrobium sp.
GGCCTGACAACGCATTCGAGCCGGCAGCGACGGCTCAAACCACGCCGCCGCCTGCGACAAGCGGCAGCGAAGGCACCAAAATGGCGGCATTCGTTAAGAAGAGCTCGCCGCAAGCGCTGCCCGACATCACCTTCAAGGACGCCGACGGCAAGGACATCGCGCTTTCGAACTTCAAGGGCAAGACGGTGCTGCTGAACCTGTGGGCGACGTGGTGCGCGCCGTGCCGCGAGGAAATGCCCGCCCTCAACAGGCTGCAGCAGGCGCTTGGGTCCGACAAGTTCGAGGTGGTGGCGCTCAGTCTCGACCGACAGGGCGTCGAGGCGACTAAAAAGTTCTTGGACGAGGTCAAGGCCGACGCGCTCAAGCTCTACATCGACGCGACCGCGAAGCAGGGGCTCGAACTCAAGATCGTCGGTATGCCGACCACGATTCTCATCGATGCCGATGGAAAAGAGGTCGGCCGGCTTGCTGGGCCGGCCGAATGGGACTCGACGGATGCGAAAAGTCTCGTGCAGTCGGCGATCCGTTAGGTCGCCGGCACAGAGACGCAGCCACTATTTTTTCTTTACCTTCTGCGTCAGCGCAGACGCCGCAGCCGATTTCGCGGCTTTGCTAGCCGACTTGCTACGCAAAATCTTCGAGGCGGCGGACGCGACCTTCGCACTCGTCTTTTCGGTGCTGCCCTTCTGCGTGAGAGCGGAGGCGGCAACCGACTTCTGAGCTTTCGTCGCCGACTTGCTGCGCAGGACCTTCGAGGCAGCGGATGCCACCTTCTTGCTGGTGCTTTCAGATTTCGCCATGGGGGCTTTCCTTGATCTGATGCGTCGGATGGGACGCCGACGGGTGGGGACAGTGTCAGATTCGCTTGATATCCGGAATATTCGGTATTGCGCGTGACCGATGCAGGAGAGGTGCCTACAGCCGATCGGCGCAGATGCCGGCGGGGTGGGAATTGACACCTGAAAGGGTCAAGGCCACAACGCGCGTCACCTCATATCATTTTTTCCACTTACGAGAGAGAGCGATGTCGCATTCCGCACTTCAAAAGATCATCGAGACCGCATGGGAAAATCGCGATCAGGTCTCGTTCTCGACCAAAGGCGAGGTGCGCGATGCCGTCGAGCAAGCGCTCGATCTTCTCGATAAGGGAGAAGCGCGCGTTGCTCAGAAGACGGATGGCGGCTGGGTCGTCAACCAGTGGCTCAAGAAGGCGGTGCTTCTTTCCTTCCGCCTGAACGACATGCAGACGATCCCAGGCGGCCCGGCAGGAAGCTTCTATTGGGACAAGGTGCGGCCGAAGTTCGAAGGGTGGAGCGAAGCTGATTTTCGCAAAGCGGGCTTTCGGGTTCTGCCGGGCGCTATCGTGCGCCATTCCGCCTATATCGCACCGGGTGCCGTGCTCCTGCCGTCGTTCGTCAATCTTGGCGCCTATGTCGATAGTGGCACGATGGTCGACACCTGGGCGACGGTCGGGTCGTGCGCGCAAATCGGCAAGAACTGTCACATCTCCGGAGGCGCCGGCATCGGCGGCGTGCTGGAGCCGCTGCAGGCCGGACCGGTCGTGATCGAAGATAATTGTTTCATCGGCGCGCGTGCGGAAGTGGCCGAGGGCGTCGAGGTGGGAGAGGGCTCGGTACTATCGATGGGCGTCTATCTGGGCGCTTCGACGACGATTATCGATCGCGCGACGGGCGAGAAATTCTTCGGCAGGGTTCCGCCCTACTCCGTCGTCGTGTCAGGCGCGATGCCGGGCAAGCCCCTGCCGAACGGCGAACCGGGTCCGAACCTTTATTGCGCCGTGATCGTGAAGCGCGTGGACGCAAAAACGCGTAGCAAAACAAGCATCAACGAGCTGCTTCGGGATTGATCCTCTCGTTCCCGCCGGTCCTCAAGACAGGGACCGCGCCGGCGCGTGCTGATTTTGCGCGCCGGAAGGGATATGTTGCGCCCGCATCGCCAGCGGCGACGTCGCACCTCGATGCCATTTGTTTGCGAAAATTCAAAAGCGCCGCATTGCGGAGGTTTTTATCATGTCGAATTTTGGAAGCCGTTTCCTAGCTCTGCTCGTCGTTCTGGCAGCTGTAGCCGGTCTGATGCTCATGTTGTCCGAACAACGACATAGTTCTGTCCCGGCAAGTCATATCGAGCCTGCGACCCCGTCCGGTCCGGATACCAGCGGCGGCTCTTCGCTCTCTACGGAGACAGCGCCCGCTCAGCCTGCGCCGGAAAGTCCCTCACCCCCGTGACGCCGGGGGCGCAAAAGATTATAGGACGCGCTACCTGACGGCTGTCAGGTTTGACGACGGAGCACCCGCTGTTGAGCTATCGCGCGCTCAGACCCGAGAAGATCACAGAGACGCTAGAGGCGCTAAAAGACCGGATCGAGGGCCGTTTTCCCGGCTCCGGTCTGGCACGTGTCTGCGGTGACGTGCTCACGGTGGCACGCGATACCTGCAAGCGCATCGAAGGCGTTTTTCGCCCACATTGGGGACTGCGCATCCTGCTGGCGTTTATTCTGGCGTCGCTGCTGGCCCTAATCATCGTCCTCGGCCTCAAAGCTCAGGCCTTCAAAACGTCCGATGAACTATCCGACTTGATGCAAGGCGTGGAAGCCGCCGTCAGCCTGACGATTGTGCTGGGTGGCGCGGCCATTTTCCTTGCCACCGCGGAATCGCGCTGGAAACGCGACAAGGCGTTGAAGGCCTTACACGAGATCCGCTCACTCGTGCACGTCATCGACATGCACCAGCTCACCAAGGACCCGAGCATGCTCGGGCAGGCACGGACATCGTCTTCGCCCGAACGCGACATGTCGCCGTTCGAATTGATGCGCTATCTCGACTACTGCTCCGAGATGCTGTCGCTGACGGCGAAGTGTGCGGCGCTCTACGCGGAGAAGGTTTCCGATCCGGTCGTCGTCGATACGGTCGGGGACATCGAGCGGCTCACTTCGGAACTGTCGGGAAAAATCTGGCAGAAGATTACGATCGTGCAAAGCCTGGAAGGCAGGGATTTGCCGCTGCCGGTGCCGGCGCAGACATTCTATAGACCGGGCGCGTAATGACATTGGTGCCGACCGATCCCGTAGCGCTGACGCAAGCGCTCATCCGATGCGAGAGCGTGACGCCGCACGAAGGCGGGGCACTGACGTTATTGCAGAACGTGCTGGAACCGGCGGGCTTCACGTGTGACCGGCTGGTGTTCAGGGAGCCCGGCACACCGGACGTCGACAATCTTTATGCGCGGCTCGGCAATGCGGCGCCGAATTTCTGCTTCGCCGGCCACCTCGATGTCGTGCCCCCCGGCGAAGGCTGGACCAGCGATCCGTTCGCGGCCGACATTCGCGACGGCGTCCTCTACGGCCGCGGCGCCACCGATATGAAAACCGCCATCGCAGCCATGATTGCAGGCACAGAGAACTTTTTGCGACAAGGCGCTCCACGCGGCTCGATCTCGTTCTTGCTCACCTGCGACGAGGAAGGCCCCGCGATCGACGGGACCAAGCGCGTGCTCGAAGCGCTCGCCGAGGAAGGCGAGAAGATCGATCACTGCATTGTCGGCGAACCGACCAGCGAAGACCGCGTCGGTGACATGA
>CADECN010000147.1:3605-8734 GCA_902825785.1 uncultured Hyphomicrobium sp.
CGTGCCGCCAGTCGCAGGCGAGATCAGGGACGGCATTTTGTACGGGCGGGGTGCTGTGGACATGAAGGGGTGCGTCGCCGCCTTCGCCGCCGCGGCGCTCAAATATATCCATCATCACGGCGGACTGCCGCGCGGCTCGCTTTCTTTCATGATCACGGGCGACGAGGAAGGGCCGTCGGTCAACGGCACCATCAAGATCCTCGATTGGCTGAAGCAGCGCGACGAGGTTCTGGACGCATGTCTTGTCGGAGAGCCATCAAATCCAAAGGCTCTAGGCGATGAAATTCGTATCGGCCGGCGCGGTTCGCTCAATGCGCAGGTCGTGGTCCACGGCAAGCAAGGCCATTCGGCATACCCGCAACTGGCGGACAATCCGGTGCCGAAGCTCGCGCGCATCATCGACCGCATCTCGACGGAAAAGCTCGACGACGGCACGGCGAACTTCCAGCCATCGAACCTGCAAGTGACGGTGATCTCGGTTCCGAACACGGCGTCGAACGTCATACCCGGAGCAGCCATTGCGGAAGTCAACATCCGCTACAACGACGCCTGGACACGTCCCAAGATCGAGACGTGGCTGACGAATGCCGTGAGCAATGCCGCAAGCGAGGTCAATGCACGATTCGATCTTACGTTCTCGGGAACGGGTGACGTCTTCCTAACCAAGCCCGGACCGCTCGTCTCGACGCTCAAAGATGCCGTGAAGTCGGTGACGGGACGGGTACCGGCCATGACCACTGGCGGCGGCACGTCCGACGCGCGGTTCATCAAAGACTGCTGTCCCGTCGTCGAATTTGGCCTCGTCAACGCCACGATCCATCAGGTGGACGAGCACACGTCGATCGCCGATCTGGAGGCGCTGACCGATATCTACGGCCGCTTCATCGGCAACTATTTCGCCAGCGCCTGACGCATCCTCCCTTTGGCCGAAAGAAAAAAGGCCGCCAGCAACGGCGACCTTTTTCCGCTTCCAACCGGGCAACCTGCGATCAGACCGATTCCTTCAGCTCCTTGGCTGCGCGGAAGGCGATCTTCTTCGAAGCCTTGATCTTGATGGCTTCGCCGGTCGCCGGGTTGCGGCCCATGCGCGCCGGACGCTTGCGAACCTGCAGAACACCAAGGCCGCCAATGCGAATGCGCGCGCCCTTCTTCAGGTGCTTGGTGAGCTGAGCGACCAGATCTTCCAGCAGCGCAACGGCCTGCTTTTTCGGAATTTCATGTGCCTCGGCCAGCGTGGCGGCGAGGTGCTTAAGTGTGACGGTCTCGACCTTAGCGGTTACTGCTTTTGCCATTTGATCCCTCTCTAGGCGAATCGGTGAGGATTCGAACACTACATATTCAAGTGCGGAAAACATGCGTTTTGTGGGCCTTTTTGACGGTCGCGAACAAAAAAGCCCGGTTTGTGGCCACAAAACACGGTTTTCTCTCCTTGACCCAAGAAAAATGCGCCGAAACCCCTTGAAAATGGGCTTCGGCGCAAGTTGGGGGAGGGACGCTCGGGGAAAACTTAGAAGGTCAAAGCACTACCGCCGGAGGTCTCGATGACCTGCCCGGTGACCCAGCGCGCCTTGGGAGATGCGAGGAAGGACACAACGTCGGCGATATCGTCCGGCTTGCCGACCCGCTTCAACGCCTGCTTGCCGAGCGTCATGGCTTCGCCCTCGGGCGAACGGACGAATGCGGCCATGTCGGTATCGATGACGCCGGGAGCAACGGCGTTGACCGTGATCTCGCGCGGGCCGAGTTCGACCGCGAGCCACTTGGTGAGATTGTCGAGCGGCGCCTTCAGCATCGAATATGCCGCGACGGCGCCCAGAGGCGTGCGCACCGCGACCGATGTCATGGAGATGACGCGCCCGCCATCCTTCAGCCGTTTCACGGCTTCCTGCGTGACAAGAAAGAGCGACTTGACATTGACGGCGTAGATTTCGTCGAGAACATCCTCGGTCGTGCTGCTGAAATCGACAAACGGCGCGATGCCCGCATTGCTCACCAGGATGTCGAATTTGGTATCGCCCGTGCGTGCCTTGAGTTCCTGATCCAGAGCAGAAAAAAGTGTCTGCGTGGCACCTTTCTTCGCGAGGTCGGCGCCGACCGCAAAAGCATCGCCGCCAGCAGCTTTGATACTTGCGACGACTTCGTCGGCCGACGCACGGTTCTTGCCGTAATGGACCGCAACGAGCGCGCCGTCAGAGGCGAGCGAGTGTGCGATGGCACGGCCGATGCCACGACTGCCGCCCGTTACGAGTGCGATTTTTCCTGCGAGAGATTGCGAGCCATTTTGCGATGACATGACGTTCCTCTTGTATTTGAGACTACAGCCGGCTTCGTCTTCCAGCGGCGTGCAGCCGCCTCAACAGCGCACACATATGACCCATTGTCCGGTTGTTCAATATTATTGAACTATTGAATTATCACGTTTGCGTGGCTATAATTGGCGGCATGCAGAGACCTTTCTTGCATCCCGCGATGGAGGACGTGACGCTGGAGAGCGTGCTGTACGCGCTCGCCGATCCGGCGCGTCTAGCCATCGTTCAGAAACTTGCGTCCGAAGGTTGCGGCATGAATTGTTCGTCGGCCGCGCCGGCCGCCATGCCGAAATCGACGCAATCTCACCACTTCCAGATCCTACGTGAGGCTGGCCTCATCCGTTCGGAACGGAGGGGAACGGAAGTCGTGAACGCGTTGCGTTGCGTGGAAGTCGAGAAGCGATTTCCCGGTGTCGTCTCCGCCATTTTGAAGGCAAGCGAGAAGGCCAAGAAGCGCTAGCGCCAAACGATCCGATCAAAACAAGGAGGATCGTCATGAGCTATGTCGACGGCTTTTTGCTCGCGGTACCGGAGAAAAACATCGACGCCTATAAAAAACTTGCGCGCAAGGCCGGCAAGGTCTGGATAGAACACGGCGCGCTTCAATATGTCGAATGCCTCGCCGACGATGTGGCGGAAGGAAAGCTCACGTCGTTTCCTCGGGCCGTCAAACTCAAGCAGGGCGAAGTCGTTTTATTCTCCTATATCGTCTACAAGTCGCGCGCGCACCGCGATGCGGTTCTGAAGAAGGTCATGGCGGATCCGACGATCAAAGCCGCGATGGACGACATGCCATTCGACACCAAGCGCATGATCTGGGGCGGGTTCAAAGGCATCGTCGAAATGTAGGCGCTTTCGCCGCGCGCGACCGCGTCACTTGAAGTGCTTGGACAGCTTCAGGCCCTGGCCCTGGTAGTTCGATTTCAGGTCGCGGCCGTAGATGACTTTCGGAGTCTCCGTCATCCGCTCGTAGATTAAGCGAGCGATAAACTGACCATCCTCGAGCACAAAGGGTACGTCGTGACTTCTAACCTCGAGCACAGCTTTGCTTCCGTGATTTCCGTCCGGCATGTGCCCGAAGCCTGGGTCAAAGAAACCCGCGTAGTGGGCACGGAACTCGCCCATCATCGGATCAACCGGCGCCATTTCGGCAGCATAGCTTGGTGGGACCTGAATGCTCTCTTTAGACGCTAGAATATAGAAGTCCCGTGGATCTAGTATGAGCCTGCTCTTACGGTTCGCGCGGATTGGTTCCCAGAAGTCTTTTACGCGGTGTCCGGCGACTCGATCTACGTCAATGAAGCTGGCACACGTCAGGGCTTTGTACCCGACGATGTCATTTGGCTTAGTGCCAGACAACTCGACGCGCACGTTTAGCCCGTTTCTTATGCTCGGGCTGCCCTCGGCAACTAAGCCATATTTCTTATGCAGTTTCTCAAGAGCTTTGTCGTCAATCTGCGGACGATCGTAGCGATGCTGGCCACTTGTCCTTCGCAAAAAGCGCAGCTGATTTAGCCTCGAACCCTCACGCAATTTAATGCTGAATGTCATTGGGCAGATT
The DNA here is from genome assembly GCA_902825785.1 of uncultured Hyphomicrobium sp. Taxonomy (GTDB): domain Bacteria; phylum Pseudomonadota; class Alphaproteobacteria; order Rhizobiales; family Hyphomicrobiaceae; genus Hyphomicrobium_B. The sequence continues at coordinate 7,476 of CADECN010000147.1, forward strand.
TCAACGTACAACGGCCCATCGTATGGACCTTCGACCCAATCAAACACTTCACAGTTATCGGATATGAGTCGCGTGAAGACGTCCAAACGTCCTGTCGAACTTTTGGGGTTCGCTACCGCGTTGTAGACTGTGGGAAGTGTCAGAATCTCTTGTAGCTCGGCAACATAGAAACATCCTCGCTCAAGAACTGCCCCCTCCCCTTTTAGGCTGATTTCGTGCGCAGTGAACTCCTTGAGATGCTGTCGGACCGTACGCGCCTTTCCAGGGAGGAAGCTAGCATTCACCCGATAGCATTTTGCGCCCAACCTGAGATCCAGGCTCGCCGGCTGAATTTGGTTTTTAAGAATTTCTCCTTTTGAGCTATCTTTGATCACACCCCGCTTGATCAATAGATCTATCGATTGGCTAGGCAGCACGCCCTGATTGCCACCCAGTTTCAACTGGGGTGTCTGAGCGAGTTCTTCCGACTGAGCTGACTTGCCCCGGAGTCCTGTTTGTTCCGAGTTGTCCATTACCCGCCGCACTCCCGTTGCTTAACTTGGTGAACATGGGCTTTAAGCGGTACCCGCTTCAAGCGCCTGAGTATACTCACCCTTGACGCAAAGTTGAGCGGGCGCTAAGCCCGCACCACCACTCGTGGTCCTTTGGCCGGCCGGCTTGCAGCCACGTTAAATAAGTCGCTAAAGAGGCCGCGCGCGCCCCCGGTTTCCCGCGCCCGGTTCTCTTCAACCGGCGCCTGGATACCGGGTTTTTTATTGGCGACGAGGCCGAAAGACGCGATGGCCAAAGATAAATCAGCAACGCCGGAAAGCGGTTGGCGGCCCGAAACCCAGCTCGTGCATAGCGGGACAACGCGCTCGCAGTGGTGCGAGACGTCGGAAGCGCTGTTTCTGACGCAGGGCTTCGTCTACGACAGCGCCGAACAGGCGGAAGCACGCTTCAAGCAGGAAGACCCCGGCTACCAATATTCGCGCTTCGGCAACCCGACCGTCTCGATGTTCGAGGACCGACTCAAGACGTTCGAGGGTGCGGAAGAATGCCGGGCGACCGCGACCGGCATGGCAGCGGTGACGGCGGCGATGCTGGCGTACATGAAGTCCGGCGATCACGTGGTCGCGGCACGGGCGCTGTTCGGATCGTGCCGCTACATCGTGGAGACGCTTTGTCCGCGCTTCGGAATTGCCTGCACGCTGGTCGATGGCAAAGATCTCGACCAGTGGCGGGCGGCGATCCGGCCCGAGACGAAGATGTTCTTCTTC
>CADECN010000148.1 GCA_902825785.1 uncultured Hyphomicrobium sp.
TCGGTGCCGACGGCGACGCCGATGTGATAGTAGTTCTTGTAGATCAATTCATTGCCGTCGATCTCGGCATTGACCGCGGGCACGTCGCGCAGGGCCTGTATGCAGGCCTTCACAAACAAACCCATGAAGCCAAGCTTCACGCCGTGGCGCTTTTCGAAGATGTCCTTGTATTGATTGCGCAGCGCCATCACGGCGCTCATGTCGACGTCGTTGAACGTCGTCAGCATGGCGGCGGTGTTCTGGGCGTCCTTCAGGCGGCGCGCGATGGTCTGGCGCAGGCGCGTCATCGGCACGCGTTCTTCGCGCGTGGCGTCGTTACCGGGTGAGGGCAGGCGGACGTCCTTCAACGCGACTGGCGGCGGCACCGCGACCGCTTGCGTCGCTTTAGGTGCCGGAGCGGCGGCCGCCGGTGCGGGTTCGGTCTTCGGAGGTGGTTGCGCGGGCTTCGCGGCCGCGGCCGCCACGTCTTCCTTCAGCACCTGGCCGTGACGGCCGGAGCCAGCCACGTCCGTTGCCTCAAGGCCCGCCTCGGCAAGCGCCTTGCGAGCCGCCGGTGACGGAGGAGGAGCGGATGCTGTTGGCGACGCCGCAGCCGGTTGCGCGGCAGGAGCCGGCGCGGGGGCGGCTGGTGCCGTGGGTGCGGGTTGTGAGGGTGCCGCCTTCGCGGCAGTGGCGGCGCCTCCGCCGTTCAGCGCACCAAGCAGCGAGCCGACCGATACAGTCGTGCCCTGCTGGACGAGGATTTCGCCCATGGTTCCGGATGCCGGCGCCGGGATCTCGACAGTGACCTTGTCGGTCTCCAATTCGACGAGTGGCTCGTCGGCCTTGACCGCATCGCCGACTTTCTTGAACCACTTGCCGACGGTTGCTTCCGTCACGCTTTCGCCGAGTGTGGGTACGCGAATCTCGATCGACATTGCAGCCTCGCTTGAACCTCTTAATTTCCGAGCGCGTCGGCGACGAGCGCGGTTTGCTCCTTAGTGTGCTGGGAGAGCAGACCCGTCGCCGTCGAAGCCGACGCCGGACGGCCCGCGTAGCGCGGGCGGCGGTGTATATAGCCCAAATGGGTCAGCACCCATTCGATATTCGAATCCATGAAGGACCAAGCGCCCATGTTCTTGGGTTCTTCCTGGCACCAGACGATCTCGGCGTATTTGAACCGGCTGAGTTCGTGGATCAAGGCGCGGGCCGCGAATGGATAGAGCTGTTCGACACGGAGCAGATAGGTGTCGTCCTTGCCGGCGGCGTCGCGGGCGTCCAGCAGGTCGTAGTAGACCTTGCCGGAGCAGATGACGACGCGTCGAATCTCGTTGTCGGGCCGCAGCTTGATAGAAGAGCTGCCGCGCTCGGCGTCATCCCAAAGCAAGCGGTGGAAGCTCGAGCCAGGACCGAACTCCTCAATCTTCGAGACCACACGCTTGTGACGTAGCAGCGACTTTGGCGTCATCAGGATGAGGGGTTTGCGGAAGTTGCGCTGCAACTGGCGACGCAGGACGTGGAAGTAGTTGGCAGGCGTGCTGCAGTTCGCGACCTGCCAGTTGTCTTCCGCCGAGAGCTGAAGGAAGCGCTCAAGACGCGCCGACGAGTGCTCCGGGCCCTGACCTTCGTAACCGTGCGGCAAAAGGCAGACGAGTCCCGACATGCGCAACCACTTGCGTTCGCCAGACGACAGGAACTGGTCGAAGATCACCTGCGCGCCGTTGGCGAAGTCACCGAACTGAGCTTCCCACAGCGTCAAGGCGTTCGGCTCAGCCAGCGAATAGCCGTACTCGAAACCGAGGACCGCTTCTTCAGACAGGCTCGAGTTGACGATCTCGAAGCGGGCCTGGTTGGGCGCGATGTGCTTCAGCGGCGCAAAGCGACGGTCGTTCTCCTGGTCGATCAGGACAGCGTGGCGTTGCGAAAAAGTTCCGCGTTCGCAATCCTGGCCGGAAAGCCGGACCGGAAAGCCTTCCATCAGAAGCGTACCGAACGCCAAGTGCTCGGCCATGGCCCAGTCAATACCGGCGCCGGTGTCGACCATCTCGCGGCGACGCTCAAGCAGCTTGCCGATCGTCTTGTGGACGTGAAAGTCCTTCGGGATCGTGGTGAGGCGGCGGCCGATGTCCCTAACCGTCGCGATCTCGACAGCGGTGTTGCCGCGCCATTCGTCGTTGTCCGGCCGGGCAAGCCCCGACCAGCGACCATCGAGCCAGTCAGCCTTGTTGGGCTTATAGCCATCCGATTGAACGAATTCGGCGTCGAGCACGCCGCGCACGGACTCTTTCATGGCGTCGAGTTCGCCGTGGGTGATCACGCCTTCCTCGATAAGATAGTTCGAGTACCTCTCGACAACGCTCGTGTGCGACTTGATCCGGCGATACATCGCCGGCTGCGTGAACATCGGCTCGTCGGTTTCGTTGTGGCCGAAGCGGCGGTAGCAGAACATGTCGATGACGACAGGCTTCTGGAAGCGCTGACGAAACTCGGTCGCGATCTTGGCGACGTGCACAACGGCCTCGGGATAGTCGCCGTTGACGTGGAAAATCGGCGCTTCGATCATCAGCGCGACGTCCGAGCAGTAAGGCGACGAGCGCGAATGATGCGGCGACGTGGTGAAGCCGATCTGATTGTTGATGATGAAGTGGATCGAGCCGCCGGTGCGGTGGCCGCGCAGGCCGGAAAGGCCGAAGCATTCGGCGACGACGCCTTGTCCCGCGAAAGCCGCGTCGCCATGGATCAACAACGGCATGATCGGCGTGCGCTCGCCAGCGCCGCAGTTCGCCTGGTCCTGCTTGGCGCGCACCTTGCCGAGCACGACCGGATCGACGATCTCCAGGTGCGATGGATTGGCGGTGAGCGACAGGTGGACGTTGTTTCCGTCGAATGCACGGTCTGACGATGCGCCCAAGTGATACTTCACATCGCCTGAGCCTTCGACGTCGTCAGGCTTGAACGAGCCGCCCTTGAATTCCTTGAAGATGGCGCGCAACGGCTTCGACATGACGTTGGCGAGAACGTTCAACCGGCCGCGATGGGCCATGCCCATGACGATCTCTTGAACACCCAAATGGCCGCCGCGCTTGATGATCTGCTCAAGCGCCGGGATCATCGCCTCGCCACCGTCGAGGCCGAAGCGCTTGGTGCCGGTGTACTTGAGGTCGCAGAATTTCTCGAACGTTTCGGCTTCGATCAGCTTGCGCAGGATCGCCTTGCGACCTTCCGGCGTGAAGCTGATGTCTTTTTCGGGACCCTCGACGCGTTCCTGGATCCAGCCCTTCTGAGCCGGATCAGTGATGTGGGTGAACTGCACGCCGATCTGGCGGCAGTAGGTGCGGCGCAGGATGGCAAGGATCTGGCGCATGGTCGCCGTCTCGAGCCCCATGACCCGGTCGATGAAGATCGGGCGATCGAGATCGGCCTCCGTGAAGCCGTAAGTTTCGGGCAACAACTCGCGATGGACGCGGCGGTCAGCGAGGCCAAGCGGGTCAAGATCAGCCGCGAGGTGGCCGATGACGCGGTAGGCGCGGATCAGCATCAGCGCGCGAATGGAATCCTGAGTTGCGCGCAGCGACGCAGCGGGCGTCAGTTCAAAGCCTGAGATCTGCGCGCGACGCTCGATCTTGGCGCGCAGGGTCGATTCAGCTTCCTCGTAGTCGCCGGTCAGCGCCGCGACGAGATCGCGATTGGCGCCGCTGTCAGCCAACAGCGACGACAGAGGCGCGGCCCAGGCCGGGCCATTGCTTGCCACACCACCGCCGCCTGCCGGCTCGCGCAGGCTTTCAAAGAAGCGCCGCCATTCGTCGCTCACCGCGCCGGGGTTGCGCTCATACTCGGCCTGCATATCCTCGATGTAGGCGGCATTCGACGCGCTGAGGAAGGATGTTCGCAGCAGCGTGTCGTTCTCGGCTTGGCGTGACATCGTCTGTCCTTTCTGGCTCCGAAGCCCACATATGTGGTACGTCCGGATGACGGGGACATTTCACCCCGTCCGCCATTGCTTCGAATTTCTCAAGACGCGATACGCGACACTCACACGCCCAGAACCTCGACCAGTGTACGACCGAGCGCGGCCGGGCTTGGCGAAATGGCAATGCCTGCTGCCTCCATAGCCGCAAGCTTGTCTTCGGCCTTGCCCTTGCCGCCGGAAATGATTGCACCGGCGTGTCCCATGCGACGGCCTGGGGGCGCCGTGACGCCGGCAATAAATCCAACCATCGGTTTCTTGCGGCCTTTTTTGGCCTGCTCGGACAGGAATGCCGATGCTTCTTCCTCGGCCGAGCCGCCGATCTCACCGATCATGATAATCGACTTGGTGGCGGGGTCGGACAGGAAGAGGTCGAGCACGTCGATGAATTCTGTGCCTTTCACAGGGTCGCCGCCGATCCCGACCGCAGTCGTCTGGCCAAGCCCGACGTCCGTCGTCTGTTTGACGGCCTCATACGTCAGCGTGCCGGAGCGCGAAACGATGCCGACGCTGCCCTTCTTGAAGATATTGCCGGGCATGATGCCGATCTTGCATTCATCAGGCGTCAGCACGCCAGGGCAGTTGGGACCAACAAGGCGCGATTTGGAACCGTCGAGCGCACGCTTCACACGCACCATATCGATGACCGGAATGCCTTCCGTGATGCACACGATAAGCGGCACTTCCGCATCGATGGCTTCAAGGATGGCGTCAGCCGCGAACGGCGGAGGGACGTAGATCGAGGTGGCGCTAGCGCCCGTCTTAGAGATGGCCTCGCCGACGCTATCGAACAAGGGGACATCCGTAAGTTCGGCATCCGGATGCTTGGTGCCGCCCTTGCCGGGCGTCACACCACCGACGATCTGCGTGCCATAGGCCTTGGCCTGCTTGGTGTGAAACGTACCCTGGCTGCCGGTGATGCCCTGGCAGATGACCTTGGTGTCTTTGCTGATGAGGATCGACATACCGCTTTGCGCAGGGCCCTCTTTGTTAACCCTTACTTTCGCTTATATTTTGCGGTGCAGCAAGGGTGACTAACGTGCTGACTTGGCAGACGCAGGCACCTAAAGGTGCGCTGCTTCCACCGGCTCAAATTCGAAAACGGGCGGCGGGCGAAAAATCGGAATCCGTTCGCCGGCCGGAGGTTTAGGCCGCTTTCTTCACCTCTTGAGTGATCTTCTTGGCGGCGTCGTCAAGATCGTCGGCTGGAATGATCTTGAGGCCCGACTCGCGCAACAGTTTTTTGCCCAGTTCGACGTTCGTGCCCTCAAGGCGCACGACGAGCGGCACCTTGATCGCCATTTCGCGGGCGGCGGCGATCACACCTTCGGCGATGATATCGCAACGCATAATGCCGCCGAAGATGTTGACCAGAATTCCCTTCACCGAAGGATCGGCGAGGATGAGCTGGAACGCAGCCTGGACCTTTTCCTTCGAAGCACCGCCACCGACGTCGAGGAAGTTGGCTGGCTCCTCGCCGTAGAGCTTGATGATGTCCATTGTCGCCATGGCGAGACCGGCGCCGTTGACGAGACAGCCGATGTTGCCGTCGAGCTTGATAAAGGCGAGGTCGTGCTTGGAGGCTTCAAGTTCGGCCGGGTCTTCCTCGGACAGGTCGCGATAGGCGACGATTTCGGGGTGGCGGTAGAGGGCGTTGGAATCAAAGTTCATCTTGCCGTCGAGGCAGATGAGTTTGCCGTCCTTCGTCACGATCAGCGGGTTGATTTCGAGCAGGCTCATGTCCTTCTCGATCACCATCCGGTACAGGTTCTCGATCAGCTTGCCGCAGGCCTTGACCTGATCACCCTTGAGGCCAAGGGCGAAGGCGATCTTGCGGCCGTGAAACGGCTCGAAGCCGGTCGCCGGGTCGATCGTCATGGTGTGGATCTGTTCGGGCGTGTCGTGCGCCACGTCCTCGATGTTCATGCCACCGGCCTGGCTGGCGATAAAGGCGACGCGCGAGCTGGCGCGATCGACGAGCGCGGAGAGATAAAGCTCGCGCTCGATAGCTGAACCGTTCTCGACATAGATCCGGTTGACGACTTTGCCGGCCGGTCCAGTCTGGACGGTTACGAGCGTCTTGCCGAGCATCTGCTCAGCGAACGTCTTGACTTCGTCGATGGATTTGGCGAGGCGGACGCCGCCCTTGTCGCCGGCGTCTTTCTCCTTGAACGTACCCTTGCCGCGGCCGCCGGCATGAATCTGGGCCTTCACGACCCAGATCGGTCCGGGGAGCTTCTTGGCGCCCTCCACGGCTTCGGCGACGGAGAAGGCGGCGAAGCCGTCAGGCGTCGGAATGCCGTACTGGCGATAGAGCTCCTTGGCCTGGTGCTCGTGGATATTCATGCGACGGCTGCCCCCCTAAAATATTCGGCCGGTGCTCAGGCGAGACTCGGCTGGACGGTCTTACAAGCGGCGATCAGGCCCTGAACAGAGGCGACCGACTTGGCGAACATTTCCTTTTCGCTCGTGTCCATCGCCACTTCGACGACCTTTTCAACGCCGCCCGAGCCGATGATGACCGGAACGCCGACATAGGTGTCGCTCAAGCCATACTCGCCGTTCAAGGCGGCGGCGCACGGCAGCAGGCGCTTCTTGTCCTTGAGGTAGCTCTCGGCCATAGCGATGGCGGAAGCCGCGGGCGCGTAGAAGGCGGAACCGTTTCCGAGCAGCGCCACGATCTCGCCGCCGCCGCCGCGCGTGCGCTTGATCATGGCATCAAGCCCGCCCTGGGTAATCAGTCCGAGCTTCACGCAGTCAGGTAGCGGAATGCCGCCGATTGTGGAGTAGCGCACCATGGGGACCATGTCGTCGCCGTGCCCACCCAGCGTCAGCGCGCGAACGTCTTCGATCGAGACGCCGGCCGCTTCGGCGAGGAAACAGGCGAAGCGGGCGCTGTCGAGAACGCCGGCCATGCCAACCACTTTGTTCTTCGGCAGTCCTGAGAATTTTTGCAGTGCCCACACCATCGCATCGAGCGGGTTCGTGATGCAGATTACGAACGCGTTGGGCGCGTGCTGTTTGATCGCTGCGCCGACCTGCTGCATTACCTCAAGGTTCTTGCCGATGAGGTCGTCGCGGCTCATGCCGGGCTTGCGTGGAAAGCCGGCGGTCACGATGCAGACATCGGCTCCGGCGATGGCGGCATAACCATCGGGGCCGGCGCCGGAAAGATTGGCGTTGTAGCCTTCGACCGCCGCTGTCTGTGCGAGATCGAGCGCCTTGCCCTTGGCGGTGCCTTCGATGATGTCGGTGAGAACGATGTCGCCCAGTTCCTTGAGGCCCGCGAGAAGGGCCAGCGTGCCACCGATCTGCCCCGACCCAATCAATGCGATCTTGGTGCGCGCCATGCGGGCTCTCTCCCTGTTGCGGTCTGTGGCTGGTTTTTGCAGTGCGGGACGTCGTTTGTCCCTGCTGCGTAGTCAAAAACGGCGTGCCGTCAAGCGCAACGCGGCACTTTTGTCCGAAAGTGTCAGGCCCGTGCATAGAACGAAATTGCGCATCAAATTGCCCATCAATGGCGAGCACGACCCCCGGAGTGGCCAGCAAGGTAAGCCTCGCTGCGCATTTCCATCAAACGCGAGGCGGTGCGTTCAAATAAGTCGGCACCATCGCCTCGGGCATAGAGCTGGTCCGGTTCGGCTTCGGCGGAGGCGATGAGGCAGATGCGGTTGTCGTAGAAGGCGTCGATCATGTTGATAAAGCGCCGCGCTACGTCACGGCGGGACGGATCAAGGATTGGGATACCGTCGATGATGACCGTGTGAAACGCGTGGGCGACGTGCAGATAGTCGTTCGCGCCGAGCGGGACGGCGCACAGGCTCTCGAACGGAAAGCGGGCGACCCCCATAGAGCTTTCCGGTACGATCAGCTTGCGGCCCTTCACGTCGAGCGTCTGGGGCTTACCCGGGTGGCCGCCTGTCAGGCGACGCCAGTGCTCGTCGAGCGCGGCCCTCGCGGCTGCGTCAAGGGGTGCGTGGTAGAGCGTGGCGCCAGACAGCTTGTCGAGCCGGAAATCCTTAGCCGACTGCAGCTGCACGACCGACATGTTCCGGTCGATGAGATCAATGAATGGCAGAAAGAGCTGCCGGTTTAGGCCGTTGCGATAAAGCTCACTCGGGTGTGCGTTCGAAGTGGCGACGACAACTGTGCCGGCGGCAAATAGGCCCTCGAACAACCGCCCGAGGATCATCGCATCGGCGATGTCGGTGACGTGTAGCTCGTCAAAGCACAGCAGGCGCGCTTGCGCGGCGATGGCGCGCGCAACCTGGGGTATCGGATCGCCCGGCACGCTGCGGCGCGCTTCTGCGATGCGGTCATGAACGTCCGCCATGAACTCGTGGAAGTGTGCACGCCGCTTCGGCTCGAAGGCGACCTCTTCGAAAAAGAGGTCCATCAGCATCGTCTTGCCGCGCCCGACGCCACCGTAGACGTAAAGCCCCTTGGGAGCGGCCTGCGGCTTTGAAATGAGCCGGCCGAGGCCGCGCCGGGGCGTCGCGTAGGCATCGAGGCGCATGGCGAGGGCATCCAATTCGGCTGCCACCGCACTTTGCGCAACGTCAGGTTCGATCTCGCGGCTCGCGAGCCGCTCTTCGTATCGTTCGAGGATGTTCCCCAAGCGCGCCCCCACTGGAACACCAAATTCTCTAAGCGACTCATGGCTTAGGCCACAAGCTCCCGCGTCGGATGGACGACACCGGCGGTGACGTGGCGGAATGCCACGAGACATTCGAGCGCG
>CADECN010000149.1 GCA_902825785.1 uncultured Hyphomicrobium sp.
CTGGATGGCGGCGCGGCAGGCGTCCGTCTCCTCGCCGCTGTTCGGCGACGACATCGAGAAACTGTGGCCAATCTCCTACGAGGGGCAGTCGGACACGGCGTGCTTCGACAACGCGCTCGAGTTCCTCGTCATGGGCGGCTACAGCCTCGCGCATGCCGCCATGATGCTGATCCCCGAGGCGTGGGCGGGCAATCCGCAAATGGATGCCAAGCGGCGCGCATTCTACGAGTACAACGCCTGCCTCATGGAGCCGTGGGACGGCCCGGCGGCGATGGCGTTCACTGACGGCCGCCAGATCGGCGCGACGCTCGACCGCAATGGCCTTCGTCCCGCGCGCTACATCGTGACCAAGGACAACATGGTCATCATGAGCTCGGAAGCCGGCGTGATCGTCGTGCCCGAGGACAACATCGTCAAGAAGTGGCGGCTGCAGCCGGGCAAGATGCTGCTCATCGACCTCGAAAAAGGTTCGATCATCTCGGACGAGGAGCTGAAGGCCGAGATCTCGTCGAAGAACCCTTACGAAAGCTGGGTGAAGCGCACGCAGATCATGGTGTCCGATCTGCCGCTTTCGAAGAAGAAGGCCGAGCCGCGGCGCAGCAATGTGGCCCTGCTCGACCTGCAGCAGACGTTTGGCTACACGCAGGAAAGCCTCAAATTCCTCATGACGCCGATGGGCGCCAGGGGCGAGGAGGCGATCGGCTCCATGGGCAACGACTCGCCGATCTCGGCGCTTTCGAACAAGCCCAAACTGCTGCACACCTACTTCAAGCAGAACTTCGCGCAGGTGACGAACCCGCCCATCGACAGCATCCGCGAGGAGCTGGTGATGAGCCTCGTGTCGTTCATCGGTCCGCGACCGAACATCCTCGACCTCGAGGGCACGTCGAAGGTGAAGCGGCTCGAGGTGCTTCAGCCGATCCTCACCAACGAGGACCTGGAGCGCATCCGCCAAATCGGCGAAGTGAAGGACAATCATTTCGCCTCGATCACGATCGACATCACGTACCCGGTCGACAAGGGACCGTCCGGCATGGCGCCGGCCGTTGACGTGATCTGCGCGGAGGCCGAGGAGGCCGTGCGCTCGGGCGGCTACAACATCATCATTCTTTCCGACCGTCTCACCGGTCCCGACCGCATTCCGATCCCGTCGCTGCTCGCGACGAGCGCCGTGCACCATCATCTGATCCGGCAGGGCTTGCGCACGTCGGTCGGTCTCGTCGTGGAGACGGGCGAAGCGCATGAGGTGCACCAGTTCTGCACGCTCGCGGGCTATGGCGCGGAAGCAATCAACCCGTATCTCGCGTTCGAGACACTTTATGAGATGATCCCGGATCTGCCGGAGGGCACCACGCCGGACGCGGTCAAAAAGCGCTACATCAAGGCCATCGGCAAGGCCATCATGAAGGTGATGGCAAAGATGGGCATCTCGACCTATCAGTCGTACTGCGGTGCGCAGATTTTCGACGCCGTCGGTCTGCGCTCGAGTTTCGTCGAACGCTATTTCACCGGCACGCACACCCAGGTCGAGGGCATCGGCCTGCGTGAGATCGCGCGCGAAACCGTGCAACGGCACAAGGCGTCGTTCGGCGACGTTCCTATCCTCGCCAACGCGCTCGACGTCGGCGGCGAATACGCCTACCGCGTGCGCGGCGAAGCACACATGTGGCGACCCGGCACGGTTGCCGACTTGCAGCACGCCGTCCGCTCTACGGATAACAAGGACGCGATGAGCGGGCGTGTTCCTCAGAAATATCGTGACTTCGCAAAGTCCATCAACGACCAGTCGGAACAGTTGATGACGCTGCGCGGCATGTTCCGCCTGCGCTCGGCTGAAAGCTTCGGCCGCAAGCCCGTGCCGCTCGATGAGGTCGAACCCGCGGCTAACATCGTGAAGCGCTTCGCGACCGGCGCCATGAGCTACGGTTCGATCAGCCGCGAGGCGCATACGACGCTCGCCATTGCGATGAACCGCATCGGCGGCCGCTCGAACACCGGCGAAGGCGGCGAGGAATCAGATCGCTTCAAGCCTATGGCGAACGGCGACTCGATGCGCTCCGCCATCAAGCAGGTGGCGTCGGGCCGCTTCGGCGTCACGACGGAGTATCTCGTCAACTCCGACATGATGCAGATCAAGATGGCGCAGGGAGCGAAGCCCGGCGAGGGCGGCCAGCTGCCCGGTCACAAGATCGACGCCACGATCGCCAAGGTCCGCCACTCGACGCCGGGCGTCACGCTCGTATCGCCGCCGCCGCATCACGACATCTACTCGATCGAGGACCTGGCGCAGCTCATTTACGATCTGAAGAACGTCAACCCGAAGGCCGACGTTTCGGTAAAGCTCGTCTCCGAAGTCGGCGTCGGAACGGTCGCCGCCGGCGTTGCAAAGGCGCGCGCGGATCACGTCACCATATCCGGGTTTGAGGGCGGCACGGGCGCTTCTCCGCTCACCTCGCTGAAGCACGCCGGTAGCCCATGGGAAATCGGCTTGGCCGAAACACATCAGACGCTCGTCGCCAATCGCCTGCGCGGTCGCATTGCCGTGCAAGTCGACGGCGGCCTGCGGACCGGCCGCGACGTCGTCATCGGCGCGCTACTTGGTGCCGATGAATTCGGTTTCGCCACCGCGCCCTTGATCGCGGCGGGCTGCATCATGATGCGTAAGTGCCACCTCAATACGTGCCCGGTCGGCGTCGCGACGCAAGACCCGGTGCTGCGCGCAAGGTTCACCGGCAAGCCCGAGCACGTCATCAACTACCTCTTCTTCGTCGCGGAAGAGGTCCGCGAGATCATGGCCCAGCTCGGCTTCCGCACGTTCAACGAAATGATCGGGCAGAGCGACCAGCTCGACAAGGATCGCGCCATCGAGCACTGGAAGGCGCGCGGCCTCGACTTTACGAAGCTGTTCCACAAGCCGGTCGCGCCGAAGGGTGTCGCCACCTACAATTCCGAACGCCAAGACCACGGGCTCGACAAGGTTCTCGATAACAAGCTTATCGAGCTCGCCACGCCGGCGCTCGAAAGCAAGAAACCTGTCAAGGCCGAGCTCGCGATTACAAACGTCAATCGCTCGACAGGTGCCATGCTGTCGGGCGAGGTCGCCAAGCGCCACGGACACGCCGGGCTGCCGGAAGACACGATCTGGTTCACGCTCAACGGTACGGCCGGGCAGGCGTTCGGCGCTTGGGTCGCGAACGGCGTCACGCTCGACCTTGTCGGCGAAGGCAACGACTACGTCGGCAAGGGCCTTTCGGGCGGCAAGCTGATCGTGCGTCCTGATCCGAAGTCGGCCATCACGCCGGAAGAGAGCATCATCGTCGGCAACACGGTGCTTTACGGCGCGATTACGGGCGAATGCTATTTCCGCGGTGTCGCCGGAGAGCGCTTCGCTGTCCGCAACTCGGGTGCCTATGCGGTCGTCGAAGGCACCGGCGACCATGGCTGCGAGTATATGACCGGTGGCGTCGTCGTCGTGCTTGGCCCGACAGGACGCAACTTCGCGGCCGGCATGTCGGGTGGCATTGCCTACGTGCTGGACGAGGCCGGCGACTTCGAGAATCGCCTCAACAAAGAGATGGTTCAGCTCGAAACCTTCACGGCGGACCCCGGCTCGCTGCGCAAAATGATGGAGCAGAAGGGCGACGTCGCCGTCGGCCTGAAGTCGGTCATGGTGGACATGCGCGAGCAGGATGTCGAGCGCTTGCACGCTCTGATCTCGCGCCACGCGCACTACACGAACTCGCGACGTGCCCAAGCGATACTGAAGGACTTCGAAAGCTATCTGCCGAAGTTCCGCAAGGTGATGCCGGTCGAGTACCGCCGCGCGCTGTCCGAGCTTGCCAAACGCCAGCTCGAACTGATCGAAGAAAGTTCGACAGCCAAGCCGTAAACCGCAAAGCAGAAACAACAGCTAACATAAGGTGCCGGCAACCGGCTGCTGAAGGATCAAGAGAATACGATGGGCAAGCCGACGGGATTTCTGGAAGTTGACCGCGTCGACCGCACGTACAAGCCGGTCGAGGAGCGGATCAAGCACTGGAAAGAGTTTGTCGTTCCGCTGGGCGAGCCTGACGTCAAGGCGCAGGCGAGCCGCTGCATGGATTGCGGTATTCCCTATTGTCACAACGGCTGTCCGGTGAACAACCAGATCCCGGACTGGAACGACCTCGTCTTTCACGGCGACTGGAAAGAGGCCGCCGACAATCTGCACTCAACCAACAACTTCCCGGAGATCACGGGCCGCGTCTGCCCGGCGCCGTGCGAAGCTTCCTGTACGCTCAACATCGACGACAAGCCGGTGACGATCAAAACGATCGAGTATTCGATCGCGGAACGCGCGTGGAAGGAAGGCTGGATCGCGCCACAGCCTCCGGAAAAGAAGACCGGCAAAAAGATTGCGATCATCGGGTCGGGCCCCGCCGGGCTTGCGGCCGCGCAGCAACTCGCGCGCGCCGGCCATGACGTGCACGTTTACGAGAAGAATGCGCGACCGGGTGGCTTGCTGGTCTACGGCATTCCTGACTTCAAGATGGAAAAGGATGTGGTTGCGCGGCGCGTGAAGCAGATGGAAGCCGAAGGTGTCACCTTCCATTGCGGCATTCACGTCGGCCAGGACCTCTCCGCAAAGTATCTGGAGAGCAAACACGACGCGGTTTTGCTCGCGATCGGTTCGGAATACCCCTTCGATTTCTTTGCGAAGTCGCCGGGACGCGACCTTCACGGCATCCACTACGCTATGGATTTCCTGCCGCAGCAGAACCGCCGCGTGGCGGGCGAGCCGCAGCGCCCGAAGACCGAAGAGCTCAGCGCCAAGGACAAGCACGTCATCGTGATCGGCGGCGGCGACACCGGCAGCGACTGCATCGGTACCTCGTTCCGTCAGGGCGCGAAAAGCGTGACGCAGCTCGAAATCATGCCCGAGCCTCCGGTCAAGGAAAACAAGGCTCTGTCGTGGCCGAATTGGCCGCTGAAGCTCAGGATTTCGAGCAGCCAGGCCGAAGGTGCCAAGACACAGTTTTCGATCTCGACGACCGGCTTCTCGGGCGAGAACGGCAAGATCAAGAAGCTCCACTACACGCGCGTCAACGGCAACCTGCAGCCGATAAAGGGCACAGAAGGCGCGCTTGACGCCGACCTCGTGCTGTTTGCGATGGGCTTCTCGGGACCGGTCGAAAACGATGTCGTCAAGGAATTCGGTCTGCCGGTCGTGGCGCGCGGCCGCTTCAAGGGGCTTGATGCGACCGAGCGCGATTATCGCCTCGACCCGGAGCGCAAGCTATTTTGCGCAGGCGACATCCGGCGCGGACAATCGCTCGTCGTATGGGCCATCCGCGAGGGCCGGCAAGCGGCACATTCGATCGACAAGTTCCTGATGGGCTCGACGACACTGCCGCGTTAAACTGCGGCCAGCGCACGGCTTTCCGCGCGCAGAGGACGCAATGCACGGTTCGCACGACCATTCTCAGTCCGACGGCCACCAGCACGGTAGCGGGGGGGCGCATGGCCACGCGGGCGGACATTCGCACGCGCCCAAGGACTTCGGCCGCGCGTTTCTGATCGGCATCACGCTCAACACCATCTTCATCGTGGTCGAGGCCACGTATGGCTACATCGCCAACTCCATGGCGCTGATCGCGGACGCCGGGCACAACCTATCCGACGTACTGGGTCTCATCGTGGCCTGGATCGCGGCGGTGCTCGTCAAGCGACCGCCGTCGGAGCGCTATACGTATGGTCTCAAGAGTTCGTCGATCCTGGCGGCGCTCGCCAACGCGGTGCTGCTGCTGGTGGCGGTCGGTGCAATCGCGTGGGAAGCGGTTAAGAGAATTCACGCGCCCGAGCCGGTTGCTGAGTCGACCGTCATGATCGTCGCCGGCATCGGAATTCTCATAAACGGCGCAACCGCATTGCTCTTTGCCTCGGGCCGGGACGACGACCTCAATATTCGGGGCGCGTACCTCCACATGGCGGCCGACGCTGCGGTGTCAGCCGGTGTGGTCGTGGCGGCGCTGCTGATGATGGTAACGGGCTGGCTGTGGCTCGATCCGCTGATCAGTCTTGTGATCTGCGCAGTGATCGTGTGGAGCGCGTGGGGGCTGCTGCGCGAAAGCGTTTCGCTGTCACTCAATGCCGTGCCCAGGGGCGTCAACGCGACAGCGGTTCGCGACTATTTCGCCGAGCGTCCGGGCGTCGCGCGCCTGCATGACCTGCACATCTGGGCCATGAGCACGACGGAAGTCGCGCTCACCGTGCATCTGGTCATGCCCGCTGGCCATCCGGGTGACGCGTTCCTCAAAGACATGGCGTCGGACCTGCACGCCCATTTCGGTATCGAACATGTTACCGTGCAGATCGAGATCGACCCGCACACGGCTTGTTCTCTGGAGCCGGACCACGTGGTCTAGGCTGCGCGTCGCGAGGTTCCGGCTCTCAGGCAGTCAGCCGCTCGAACCAGGGCGGCGCGCACGCGAACTCGATGCCTCGCCGCCTGTCCATTGCGTGTCGTCGGCGCGGCCAGGTTTGGGCGTCAGTCTCTCACCCTTGACCAGTAGCCTGAAATAGGGCGCCTGCGTCGGCGCTGAGCGGCCACGCGCCTTGACTCCGGTGGTCGTGATCGAACTCATCAGCGTCAGACCACCCGGTATCTGGTCGACGAGCAGGTCGCCGCCTTGCCCAGAGCCCTGTCTGCGCGCCATCAAGGCGACGACGGAAGCGGGGATCGCCGGCCGCACGATCTCGATCGTTTGCGTCTCCTCGATGCCGCCGTTCCCGGGAACCTTGATCGTGACGCGGCCGTTATCGGCCTTTTGATCGCCGGAGTTACTTGCGGACGAAGCTTGCGCGCCACTCTCGGCCTGTGGCGTCACTTTCACGACTGGCGCCGCGTTGGCGGCTGCCGAAGCGGTGGCGGCGGGCGAGTTCGGCGAAGGCGTCTTCACCGCATTGTCGGGATTGATCTTGGCCTGCTCGGCTTCCGCACCCAACAGCGGCACCGTGCGGTTAGCGCGCGCCTTATTCAGATCGCGGCGCAGTTCCTTTTCAATGAAGTGCGCCAGCTTCATGTTGCCGGCCTGGGTAAAGCTGATGCCGTCGTTGCCGCGAAGTACGCGGATCTTGCCTTCGATATCGGGACCGTAGGCGGAATATCCGCCGCCCTCGTCCGCGAAGCCGGCGTAAACATCGATGTATTTGCAGCCGTTGAGGAAGGCACGTTCGCGGATGACGTCGTTCATCTTCTGCGCCTGATCGTTGGCTTCGCTGCGCGCCAGATTGGGCAAGCCGACCCAGTAAACACCCGGATTTTTGCGCTTCAGCGTCTTCATCACGCGATCGATACGGCGGCCGTACTCGGCAAGCCACTCGGCGCTTGCGACCGGTATGCGCGCGCCCTCGGAATTGCGGAGCGAAACGCGGTCTTCCTGCCCCGTCATGATGACCGCGACATGCATGGGACCGCTCGTCGCCTGCTCGAGCTGGGCGAGCCTGTCTTCGAAGTCGCCGCGAATGACGCCGGTGAAGCGCGTGACTTTGCGCTGGATATTGAGGCGCGTATCGGTGCCAAACGCATCAACGAAGCCGTCCAGTAGACCGTCGGCGTACCAATCGCCGAGAACCGTCACCTCGTAGATGTCGTTCTCGGGAAACGGCGTCAGGAAGCTGCCACCCGGATCGTCCTCGGCGGCGATCGCCACAGGCGCAAGCGCGCATGTGCAGACAAGGGCAAGCACGGCCAGCCAAAGCGCCAGCACGTTTGCCAATGTCCGCTCTGTCTTTGCCGTCCGTTCCATCAGATCTCGAGCAAATCAACTACCGGCGCAGTTTAGCGCTGCCGCGTGCCTTATCCAACTGTAGCGACCGGCTACCTTTCGGCTGCGTTCGCATTGGCGTTAGCGTGCGCCAACACCTTGTCCGACGGCCAGCAATCCACCTTCAGGCCGTTGCTGCGCTGATAAAGCCCAATCTGCTTGCGGGTATTGGAGCCGATCTTGCCGTCGATCTTATCCATCGGATAGCCCAAAGCCTTCAAGCGCGCCTGAAGGTCGTGGACAGTTCGCGTCGCGGGCTGTGAAAACGGCTGCCACGGCTGAACGAAGTCGCCACCGCCACGGATGCGGTCCGACAGGTGGCCGACGAACAGGGCATAGAGGTCCGACGTGTTGTAGAGGCGGATCACCTTGAAATTTTGCGTCGCTAGGAAAGCCGGTCCGTAGGCGCCGGCTGGGCTCATCAGGTAGGCGACATTGGCCTGTTCGGCGGGGCCGAACTTGCGATTCCCAATGCGCTCGATGCCGAGCTTCAGCCAATCGGCAATCGGGCGCTCGTCGGGTGGGCCCTCGTAGGCGCAATCACCCTTGATGCCGAGCTTCACTTCGTATCCCCAGGGTACGCCGCGCACCCAGCCCTTGCCTTCCAGCTGGCGAGCGGCGGAGGCGAGTGCATCGGGCACCGAACGCCAGATGTCGGTCTTGCCGTCACCATCGCCGTCGGCTGCGTACTTGAAGAATTCGGTCGGCATGAACTGCGTGAGGCCGACAGCGCCCGCCCAAGACGATTTCATGTCGCTGCGGGGAACGCCGACTTCCAGCATCCGGAGCGCGGCGATCAGTTCCTCGCGAAACTTATCTTTGCGCTTGCCGGTGTAGGCCAGCGTGGCGAGCGCCTTGATCGCGTCGTGCGGCAGGCG
>CADECN010000150.1 GCA_902825785.1 uncultured Hyphomicrobium sp.
CTCGTAGGCAAGCTTTTCGCCCCGGTCGGGCACGCACAGGTCCGCTCCGAGATCGAAGAGATCGTTTTGGATTCTAAAAAGCATCTGATCGACTTCGGCGTCGGCCGGAGCGAGTTGGAGCCGCGCGACGCCGACCAGCGCATTGGTCTCATCAACCGTGCCATACGCGGCGATCCGCAGGCTCGTTTTCGGCACGCGCTCGCCGGTGCCGAGCGCGGTTGTGCCGGCATCGCCCGTCTTGGTGTAGATCCGAGTGAGAACGACCATGCTTGACCTGTCGGGGCGAGTTTCTACGGTTTAATCACCGCGCCACGAGAACGTAGGCGATAATGATGAGGATCGCACCGAATTGCAGAGCCACACGCCAGCGCATCAGCTTTTGGCTGAGGTTGGGACTGGTGCCCTTTAGCATCGTGCGCAGACCAAGAAGCAGCACAATCAATACGGCGATAACCGCCACCGTCGTAGAATGGTAAAGTATAGTCTGCATTGCGGGTTCCTGCTTAGTATCGGCTTTTGATTAAGCCTTTGGTGCAGCAACGGCAATGGCAATCCACCGCACTTTCGGCCGCGTCGTGTGCGTACGGCCTAAGAGACGCACTCCATTACGCAAATGAAATTTGCCGCCGGCCATAAAAGCCCTAATTTCAAGGTCAAGGATCACGCTGAAACGCCTGACCCCTTGCCCGTGGCAGGGTCGGACCGCTACCCGAGGCAAGGCGCGAACGCGTGACGCATTCTAGACCCGAAAATCGCAGGATGAGCCGTATTCTTCTGCTTGGGCTGGCTACCAGTCTTGGGATCGAAGCGCTGACGTTGCGCCAAGCGCTGCCCGCTTTCGCTCAGGAGGCCGCGCCGCAAACGCCTGATGAGGCGCGCCGCGCGCTCGAACAGAAGCGCATCGAGTTGCAGCAGACGGAAGGCAAAGCCAAAACCCTCCAGACCGACCTCGTCGAGCTCGAAACCGAACGCGAGCGACTGAATACCCGCCTTGTCGAAACCGCGGCGCTGATCCAGCGCAGCGAAGGGCAGATGACGTCGATCGAAGGGCGCCTGTCGGAGCTCGAGGCCCAAGAGAAGGTCGTGCGCGGTTCTCTTGAACAGCGCGAGGGCCAGATCTCGGCGTTGTTGGGTGCGCTCCAACGCATGGGACGAAATCCACCTCCGGTTATGATTACCCGGCGCGAAGACGCGCTCCAAATGGTCCGCAGCGCGATGCTGCTGTCTTCCGCGTTTCCGGAGCTGCGGACCCAGGCGCTGCGCTTGGCCGAACGCCTGACAGACCTTCAACGCGTCATGAGCGACATCCGCAACGAGGGCCAAAAGCTGGAGGCGGAAACCGCGCGCCTGAACGAAGCGCGCACGCGGCTTGCCAGTCTGATGGAGGCTAAGAAGCTCACTCAGGCCGACCGTCAGTCTCAGCTCGAAGCCGTGCGCCAAGCATCGGTCGACATTTCTCAAAACGTCAACGACCTCTCCGAACTGATCTCGAAGCTGGACAAAACGATCGCCGAGAAAACCAACTTGGGCGCTTACGATCAGCAGCTTAAGCAGGCGTCGGCGTTAGGCGGGCCACCAACCAACCCGGCGCCGACAGGCCCCCAGAAGATCGAGCCGCCGAAAGAAGGCGAAGGCACGCAAGTTGCTATGCTCCAGCCGCATGACCTCAAACCGCCCGCGGTCGAGCTCGCCCCA
Organism: uncultured Hyphomicrobium sp.; assembly: GCA_902825785.1. GTDB lineage: Bacteria > Pseudomonadota > Alphaproteobacteria > Rhizobiales > Hyphomicrobiaceae > Hyphomicrobium_B. The sequence goes on from CADECN010000150.1 coordinate 1,696, forward strand.
CAGGGAGCTGTCATCCATCCAGGTAATCCGCTGCGCATGCAGCCCGCAATTCCGTTTTCAACAGCGCGCACGAAGCTTCCGCTTCCCGCCCATGGCCGACGTTTGCTGGCATTCGGCGATAAAACGCAGTTCGGTGGCCATTCTAAAGGAATGGTAATGGAAACGCGGTTCTCCGCTCAGGTGACCGCACCGTGCGACGGTTGGGTTCTGTATGCCGGTGAATTTCGTAGCTACGGCCAACTCTTGATAATCGATGCGGGCGACGGCTATCATATGCTGCTTGCGGGTATGTCGCAGATCGATGTCGCACCGGGGCAGTTCGTGCTCACGTCCGAACCTGTCGGCACGATGGGTGCCGGTCCGAACAAGGGCTCGCAGGAAGCGCAACCAAGCGCGCCCGTTCTTTACATCGAGTTGCGAAAAGACGAACGACCGATCGATCCCGAACCCTGGTGGGTGCCGGGTCAGCAGAAGGTACAAGGATGATGCGGAAGACCGACTACGCGTTCTGGACGTTCCTGCTGATGACAGGACTGGCCGGTGCGACGACCCTGCTGAACGTCACCCAGACGTATTCGGCAACGTCTTCGCAGAATTCAGAGCTCTATCGTCAGCTCGACCTGTTTGGTGATGTCCTCGAACGGGTCCGATCCGACTACGTCGAAAAGCCGGACGACACCCAGCTCATAGAAAGCGCGATCAACGGCATGCTGTCGTCATTGGATCCGCACTCGTCCTATATGAGCCCGAAGAATTTCCGCGACATGCAGATTCAGACGCGCGGTGAGTTCGGCGGTCTCGGTATCGAAGTGACGATGGAGAACGGCGTCATCAAGGTCGTATCACCGATCGACGAAACGCCTGCTGCGAAGGCCGGGCTATTGGCCAATGACCTTATCACCCATCTCGACAACGAGCAGATTTCGGGTCTGACGCTCGAGCAGGCCGTCGAGAAGATGCGCGGGCCGGTCAATACGACGATCACGCTTACCATCGTGCGCAAGGGCAAGGATGAGCCCTTCGACGTGAAGGTGACGCGCGACGTCATCCGCATCAACGCCGTAAAGGCACGCGCCGAGGGCGACGTCGCCTACATCAAGGTGTCGACGTTCAACGAGCAGACGCACGCCAACGTCGTGAAGTCGATTGAAACGCTGAACAAGCAGATTGGCTCGCCGCTCAAGGGTTACATCATCGACCTGCGCAACAATCCGGGCGGCCTCCTTGATCAGGCGATCGCCGTATCCGACGACTTCCTTGAGCAGGGCGCCATCGTCCTGACCAAGGGGCGCAACAACGAAGAAACCCAGCGCGCCAACGCTCGCCCAGGCGACATTACCAGCGGCAAAAAGATCGCCGTGCTGATCAACGGCGGTTCCGCTTCCGCTTCCGAGATCGTCGCTGGCGCATTGCAGGACCACAAGCGCGCAACCGTCATTGGCACGCGTTCGTTCGGCAAGGGATCGGTTCAGACGATCATTCCGCTTGGCGCCAATGGCGCGATCAGGCTCACAACGGCGCGCTACTACACGCCGTCCAACCGCTCGATCCAGGCCAAGGGCATCGATCCGGACATCATGATCGAGGAAGATCTACCCGAAGACATCAAGGCCAAGATCGGCAATGAGAAGCCGCGTGGCGAAGCTGCCCTCCGTGGCCACCTGAAGAACCCTGACGGCACCATCAAGGAAGAAAAGGAGGAGTCGTCCGGCTCGTCGTCCTACGTTCCCAAGGAGCCCGAGAAGGATACGCAGCTGCAGTATGCGCTGTCGTTCCTTCGTGGCACGGCCAAGGAGCCCCCGGCCGCCAGCTCGACACCGGCCTCGACGCCCGAGCAGCCCGGCCAGGCCCCGGCTGACGACGCTGAGAAGAAGCCAACGCCGAACTGAAGTCGGCTTCGGCGGAGATATATCGACCGGCAAGGGCGCCTTTGGGCGCCCTTTCCTGTTTCACCTGCATCCGTCAAATATGACGGTAGGATCCGAGAACATGCCTCCGATTTCGAATGACGAACTCCCCTATCGTCCCTGCGTCGGCCTGATGGTGATCAACAGTGACGGGCTTGTCTGGGCCGGCTGCCGCGCCGACTCGAAAAACGACGCCGAGGGACGGGGCATGTGGTGGCAGATGCCGCAGGGCGGCATCGATGCATCCGAAGAGCCTGCCGCGGCCGCGCTCCGTGAGCTGTTCGAGGAAACCGGAATGCGCAGTGTGGAACAGATCGGCGAAGTGCCGCGCTGGCTGGTCTACGATCTGCCACCGGAATTGATCGGCAAGGCATGGGGCGGCCGCTACCGTGGCCAGAAACAACGCTGGTTCGCCTACCGCTTCGTCGGCCCCGACAGTGAAATCTCGATTGAACCGCCGCCCGGCCTGGAGCCCGAATTCGTGTCTTGGCGCTGGACGCCGCTGCCAGAGCTGTTGGATCTCATCGTTCCCTTCAAGCGCGACGTTTATCGCGAGGTTCTCGGCGAATTCGCCCACCTGGCACGCCCCATTGGCACTTCAACCTGACAGGCATTTCCCTGCCCCTGTGCCCGAAATTTGGGCGAGTGTTGCCGTGTTCCAATTGTGACAGGTTACCGTCATATGACTGCTATGTTTTTCTGTACACTTGACGAATCACGCCGATAATATCGGTTGCCCCACGGAAAAATAATAGACGGATGTCCCTGATCGAACAGCCCAACCGCCTGACGTCTGACGCGCTCCCGTTCCGGAGCTGCGTCGGCGTGATGCTGTTCAATCGGGAAGGCAAGGTGTGGGTCGGTCGACGGCGCCCAAAGTGGGCCCACGATCACGCCGCCAAGATCTGGCAGATGCCGCAGGGCGGTATTGAAAAGTTCGAGCCGCCGCGCATGGCCGCAATACGCGAGTTGCGCGAAGAAACCGGCGTGACCAGTGTCGAGGTCATCGCCGAGCATCCGGAATGGCTGAGCTACGAACTGCCGCACGACCTTAAGGGTATCGCGCTCAAAGGCCGCTACGCCGGGCAGCATCAGAAGTGGTTCGCCATGCGGTTCCTGGGCGACGATAGCGAAATCACCATTGCGGGCACTGGAGTTTCGAAAGCCGAGTTTGAAACTTGGCGATGGGCGCCGCTTGATCTCGTGCCGAAGCTGATCGTGCCCTATAAGCGCGCCGTCTACGACAACGTGGCAAGCACATTCCAACATCTGGCCCACGGCGGCTAAATCGAACGCCCAAGCATCTGCGCCAACGAAAAAGGGCTGGATCGATGTCCAGCCCTTCGATTTTCCACTCTTTGAGCGCTTTGATTACGCGGCCTTCGCCGACAGGCGCTTGAGTTCGGACACGAGCGTATCGGCCATACGGCGCGATTGGTCGTCGGCAGCCGACGCCAGCTCCGCTTCAGCCACTTTAAGTTCATCGGCAATGACGGTGGGTGACATGTCGTCGACGTCGTATGCCTTCTGCGCCAGAACCGTCAGACGCTCCGGATCGACTTCCGCAAACCCCGACTTGACGAAGAGGCGTCGACGGCCGCCCGCCGCCGTTACATCAAGCACGCCGGGACGCAGCGTCGAAATGACCGGCGCATGGCCAGCTAGAACGGCAAAGTCGCCTTCCGAACCAGGCACCACGACTTGCTCGGCATCGACCGAGAGCAGCACGCGCTCCGGCGAGACCAGTTCGAACTTGAATGTGCCAGCCATCGCCTAGTCTTTCCCAGTTTCGTTCTTACGCATTGTCCCCGTCGTCGCCTTCGGCACCGGCCTTGGCGCGAACGTCTTCCGGCGTCTGCAGTTTGGTGCCGCAGAACGGGCAGAAGAACAACGGATGGTCGACGAGGCCGGGCTCATCGTCTTCGAGATCGACGAGCCCAACCGTCATGTAGATGACGCCATCCGGAGCGACCGTGATCAGCGGTTCGAAATCACCGCCATCGAGGGCTTCCTTGAGCTCCTCGCAGCAGCTTCCGAAAGCGGTAGCAGTTTGCGCCATCGATCGTCCCGTTCCTGACGTTCTCTCGCCCACGGCGGCCTAAGCGCCCGAACTGTTGGACTGATTATGCCGCTTCCGCAAGCTTCTCGGCCTTCGCGATCGCCTCTTCGATGGTGCCAACCATGTAGAAGGCGGGCTCGGGCAGATGATCGTATTCGCCGTTCGCGATACCCTTGAAGCCCTTGATTGTGTCTTTGAGCGGCACCTGCACGCCCGGCGAACCCGTGAAGACCTGGGCGACGTCGAACGGCTGTGACATGAATCGCTCGATCTTTCGGGCGCGGGCAACCGTCATCTTGTCGTCTTCTGAAAGCTCGTCCATGCCAAGAATTGCGATGATGTCCTGCAAGCTCTTGTACTTCTGCAGGATCGACTGGACCTGACGGGCGACCTGATAGTGCTCCTCGCCGACAATGCGGGGGTCAAGCATACGCGAGGTCGAGTCGAGCGGATCGACCGCCGGATAAATGCCCTTTTCAGCGATCGAGCGCGAAAGCACCGTCGTTGCGTCCAAGTGAGCGAACGATGTGGCCGGCGCCGGGTCGGTCAAGTCGTCGGCCGGAACGTAAATGGCCTGCACCGAGGTGATCGAGCCCTTCTGCGTCGAGGTGATGCGCTCCTGGAGAGCGCCCATGTCGGTCGCAAGCGTCGGCTGATAACCGACGGCCGAAGGAATACGGCCGAGCAGTGCCGACACTTCCGAACCCGCCTGCGTGAAGCGGAAGATGTTGTCGACGAAGAACAGAACGTCCTGGCCCTGATCGCGGAAGTGCTCGGCGACCGTGAGGCCCGTCAGCGCAACGCGAGCGCGGGCGCCCGGCGGCTCGTTCATCTGGCCGAACACGAGCGCGGCCTTCGAACCGGCGGTCGAACCATTGACCGGCTTCTTGTTGACGCCGCCTTCGATCATCTCGTGATAGAGGTCGTTGCCTTCACGCGTACGCTCGCCAACGCCGGCGAACACTGAGTAGCCGCCGTGCGTCTTGGCGACGTTGTTGATCAATTCCATGATGAGAACTGTCTTGCCGACGCCCGCGCCGCCGAACAGACCGATCTTGCCGCCCTTGGCGTAAGGCGCCAGAAGGTCGACGACCTTGATGCCGGTGACGAGAATCTGAGCTTCCGTCGACTGGTCGGCGAACGACGGCGCGGTCTGGTGAATGGCGCGCCGCCCGGAGGTCTTGATCGGGCCTGCCTCGTCGACAGGTTCGCCGATGACGTTCATGATGCGGCCCAGGGTTTCATCGCCGACCGGCACCGAGATCGGCGCGCCGGTATCGGTAACTTCCTGACCGCGAACCAGACCTTCCGTCGAGTCCATGGCGATGGTGCGAACCGTGTTCTCGCCGAGATGCTGAGCGACCTCGAGAACGAGCCGCTGGCCCTGGTTCTTCGTCTCCAGGGAATTCAGAATGGACGGTAGGTGGCCATCGAACTGAACGTCGACGACGGCGCCCGTTACCTGACGGATCTTGCCGGCTTTGTTTGTCATGGGTCGCTTCCTCGTACGGTCTGTTCTGGCTAGAGCGCTTCCGCGCCCGAGATGATTTCGATGAGTTCTTTTGTGATATTGGCCTGACGCTGACGGTTGTACTTGATCGTCAGCTTGTTGATCATGTCGCCGGCGTTGCGCGTCGCATTGTCCATGGCGCTCATACGCGAGCCCTGCTCGGACGCTGCGTTTTCAAGGAGCCCGCGGAAAATCTGCGTGGTGATATTGCGCGTAAGCAAGTAGCCTAGAACTTCTTCCTCGCCCGGCTCATACTCGTGGATCGCGGTCGCGACACCCTTTGGTGCATCCGTCGTATCCGGAATTTTCGCCGGAATGAGCTGCAGCGCCGTCGGCTTCTGCGCGATCACAGACTTGAATTCGGAGAAGTAGAGCGTCGCCACGTCGAATTCGCCGGCTTCGAACATCGCCAAGACCTTGTTGGCGACGCCTTCCGCGTGATCGAACGTAAGCTGCTTGACGCCCTGGAAGTCGGTTCGCTCAACAATGTTCTTGTTGAGGTCGCGGCGCAGGTTGTCGGCACCCTTGCGTCCGACGGTCATGATCTTGACCGTCTTGCCCATGCCGATCAGCTTCTGCGCATCTTGGCGCGCCAGCTTTGCGATGTTGGAGTTGAAGCCGCCGCAAAGGCCGCGTTCCGCGGTCATCACGACAAGCAGGTGCACCTTGTCCTTGCCGTTGCCGACCAGGAGCGGCGAAGCGCCGGCCTTGTCGGCAATTTTCGAAGCAAGGCTCGCCAGCACCGCGTCCATACGGTCGGCATATGGCCGCGCCGCCGTCGCCGCATCCTGCGCGCGCCGCAGCTTGGCCGCGGCGACCATCTGCATCGCCTTGGTGATTTTCCGCGTCGCCTTAACCGAGGCGATGCGGTTGCGCATTTCTTTAAGACTCGCCATCGGGCGCTCTCCTGCTGCGCCTGATTAGGCCGTGAAGCCCTTGGCAAACTTGTCGAGATACTCGACCAGCTTCTTCTCGGTATCGGCCGAAAGCGCCTTATCTTTCGCGATTGCCGCCAGGATAGTCCCTTCCGAACGCAGGCCTGCGAGCAACGACTGCTCGAACTTGCCGACAGCGGAAACCGGCAGCGCGTCGAGGTAACCGCGCGTTCCCGAGAAGATCACCGCAACTTGCTCTTCCATCTTGAGCGGCGAGAACTGCGGCTGCTTCAGAAGTTCGGTGAGGCGTGCGCCACGTGCGAGCAGCTTCTGCGTTGCGGCATCGAGGTCCGAGCCAAACTGCGCGAAGGCCGCCATTTCGCGGTACTGCGCAAGCTCACCTTTAATCTTGCCGGCGACCTGCTTCATGGCTTTGGTCTGCGCCGACGAACCGACGCGCGACACCGACAGACCGACGTTCACCGCCG
>CADECN010000151.1 GCA_902825785.1 uncultured Hyphomicrobium sp.
TGGAGCGGGCGAAGGGAATCGAACCCTCGTATGCAGCTTGGGAAGCTGCCGTTCTACCATTGAACTACGCCCGCCTTCCGCTCGGCTCGTCGTCTAGCACGGGTGCTGGGTTACGAAAAGCGCGAGGCGGAACCATGTCCCGCCTCGCGCATCGTGATCTCGACTACGAGCGCTTGGCCAGGAGATCCCGGATTTCCTTAAGATAAACTTCGCTGGGTGTCGGCGCCGGCGCGGCTGCGGCGGCTGCCGGCTTCTTCATGCTGTTGACAGCTTTGATGACCAGGAAGATCGCGAAGGCGGTGATGGCGAACTTGATCAAGGCATTGAGGAACAGGCCGTACTTGATGAGCACAGGGTCGGTCGGCGTAGGAATGCTGACCGCCAGGCTAGAAAAGTCGATACCCGCGAGGAGATAGCCGATCGGGGGCATAACGATGTTATCGACGAGTGTACCGACGATAGGCGCGAAGGCGGCGCCCATGATGACGCCGACGGCGAGATCAAGCACGTTACCTCGCATGGCGAATTCTTTGAATTCATCAAGCACTTTCATTTTTGCAGTCCCTTTCTGGCGGCGTTTTCGGAGGGCGACGAACCCTTACGAGCCATTGGGGGCAGGCGGTAGCCGCCAACCTTCGGGCTCGACTCGGCGGCGGCAAGCCTATGGGATACATGGGTCCGCCACAATCACCGGCGAAAGTGCTAATGACCTATGCTAACTTCGAAATCGGGAAATCTGTTGTGCCGGAATCCGGGTCTTTAGGGGCGGTGTCCGGCTTCGGCAGCAGGCCTGACAGGAGACCGCCGCGACCATGATCGAACGCAAGGAACGCAAGCCGTACTGGCGGCATACCAAGTGGCAGGTGCTCGCAAGCCTCATTCCGTTCGTTGCCGTCGCGGTCGTGCTGCCGGTCTATTCCGATCAATTGAATACCAACCGCTTCCTGGGCTTCCCGCTTGGTTACTTCCTGGCCGCACATGGGTTCTTCGTTATCGCCGTCGTGACCGTCGCCAGTTACGTGAACCGCCAGAACGCCATCGATCACTGGCACGGAGCCAACGAGGACACCTGAGAATATCCGCATGGCCTTCAGCGCACGTGCCCGGCTCGTCAATCCACGTCTCGGCACCTATTTCGGTATCTTCGCGTCGCTTTTTGCGTCGCTATTTCTGCTCGTGCTTGTTCTGGAGCAGTTGCAGCTCGACGATGCGCGCTTGCGGCTGGCGCTTTTTATCGCTCCGCTCCTGATCTACATGATCATCGGGCTCGCGACCGCGACGTCCGATACGCTTGGCTACTTTGCAGCGGGCAGGCGCGTGCCTGCGGGTTACACGGGACTGCTGCTCGGGATTTCAGCGCTGGGCGCAACCTTCATAGTGACGGGAAGCGGCGCGTTCTTCTTTGCTGGCTTCGACGCCCTTGTCCTGCTGATGGGCGTCCTTTCCGGCTTCGTAATGATGGCGATTGCGCTCGCGCCGTTCTACCGCAAATTCGGTGCTTTCACGGTGGCGAGTTATCTCGGCCGCCGGTTCGAGAGCAAAGGCCTGAGGATCGTCGCCGCGATCATTTCCGTCGTTCCGATGCTGCTCGTGCTGTCGGCCGAGCTGCATCTTGGCGTCGTCATGGCGCAGCGGCTGACCGGGCTAGCGCCCGGCCTGTTGATATCGCTTCTCGTCGCGACCATCGTTGTGTGCTGTGCACCGGGCGGCAAGCGCTCATATACGTGGACGGGGGTGGCGCAGGCCCTGGCCGTGTTCTTGGCACTGCTGACGGTTGCAACGGTCGTGTCGGTGCTGACGACCAGCCTGCCGATCCCGCAACTCGCCAATGGTCCGATGGTGCGTGGTCTGGTGCGCAACGAGGTCACGCAGGGGCTGCCTGCTGTCAGCGTGTGGCCGCTTGCGTTTGGGCTGCCCGACGAGGGTATGGCGGTGCTTTCCAAGCCTTATACGCAACCCTTCGGTGCGATCGGACGTATTGGCTTTTTGATGGGAACGATCGCGATCGCGACCGGTATCGCGGCCGCGCCATGGCTTTTGCCGCGTGTCGCGGCGACGCCGAGCGTTTATGAAGCGCGCAAGGCGCTCGGATGGGCGACCTTGTTCGCTGGCCTTGCGCTGCTCACCATTTCATCCATCGCGGTTTTCTTGCGCGACGGCGTCCTAGATATCGTGATGAGCGACCGCATCGGGCCCCTGCCGCCGTGGCTGTTTGATGCCGCAAACGCCGGATATGCGGCTTTCGACTCGGCGGCCACGCGACTTTCTTTTGATGCGATCCGGTTCGATCGCGATAGCGTGCTTTTCATGCTGCCGGTTGCCATGGGTCTACCGCAGGCCTTCGCCTATCTGCTTATGGCGGGGGGCGTGGCGGCGGCGTTGGCAACGGCGAGCGCGACTATCGTTTCGCTGGCAGCCGTGCTTTCGGAAGACGTCGTGCAAGGTCTTTCTTGGGAACCGGGGCCGCGCGATGGGCGGGTCTGGACGATGCGGGCCTTCGTCGCAGTCGCGGCTGTGTGCGGCGCAATGCTGACCATCATGGCACCGACCGATCCATTGCGTTTGGTGCTTTGGGCGCTTTCGATTACGGGCGCGAGCCTGTTTTCAGTGATGATCCTGTCGATCTGGTGGAAGCGGTTGACGCCGCTCGGCGCGACCACGGGCATCATCGGCGGACTCGCGACGGCGGCGCTCGCGATTTTCGCGAGCGAGGCAGGCATCATCGGCTTGCCGAGCGCGGTCGCGGGCATCATCGGGCTTCCCGTCTCCCTTGCGCTCAGTCTCGCCTTGAGCGTGATGTTTCCCGAGACCAGCCGTCATACGCTCGAAGTTGTGCGCGATATCCGGGTTCCGGGTGGCGAGATCATTTACGATCGAGAAATGAAGCGGCTGCAACTTCGGCGCCAAGCAAAGTCCTGATATAGGCTGGACCTAGAGCGCTCCGCTTTTTGGCATCGACGTTCATGACCCTTCGCGACCGTCTCGATCTTTATGCGCCTATCGCGCCTTATCGCGAATACCGGCTCGATGTGGGGCAGGGACATTGCGTTTACGTGGAGGAGTGCGGCAATCCATCGGGCGTTCCCGTTGCCATCGTGCACGGCGGTCCGGGTGGCGGATGCAGTCCGACGATGCGGCGCTTCCATGATCCGCGCAAATACCGGATCGTTCTGTTTGATCAGCGCGGCTGTGGCCGATCTACGCCGCACGCCTCGATCGCGCACAACACGACGCAGCATCTGGTTGCGGACATGGAGCTGATCCGGACGACGCTTGGTATCGAGCGCTGGCAGTTATTCGGAGGGTCGTGGGGTTCCTCGCTTGCGCTTGCCTATGCGATCGCGCATCCCGAGCACGTTGCCGAAATGATCCTTCGTGGCATCTTCCTTGTGACGAGGGCTGAGCTCAAGTGGTTCTACCAGGACGGGTGCAGTTGGATATTTCCGGAGGCATTCGCCGCTTTCCAAAAGATAATCCCGGAAGTCGAGCGCGGCGACATGATCTCGGCCTATCATCGACGGCTGACGTCGGATGATCGCGCAACACGGGCAGAGGCGGCACGGGCGTGGAGCATGTGGGAGGGAACCGCCTTGTCGCTCCTGCCGGATATGGACCGCGTGGCACGCTTCGGCGCTGAAACCTACGCACTGGCATTCGCGCGTATCGAGAGCCACTACTTCGTCAACGGCGGTTTCTTCGCTAGCGACGGCGAGCTTTTGGCTCAGGCGCACCGATATGCCGACATACCCGGCGTGATCGTTCATGGCCGATACGATGTCGTCACGCCGGTGCAAAGCGCCATGCGGCTGCACAGTGTCTGGCCAGCGAGTGAGTTACACGTCGTAGTCGATGCCGGTCACGCAATGACGGAACCAGGCATTGTGCACGAACTGGTTCGCTCAACGCGGCGGGTTTCGTCGGCGCTCGCCTAGAGCTGCTTGGGCGGCGCGGCGTTGCCCTTATCGGGTGCGGGTGGCTCCGGCGGCAACGGTTCGTCGAGCTTTCTTATGCGCTCGCGAAATTTCTTGAAGATACGCTCCACGTAGTCGAACGCCTGATCGACCTCTTCCTCGGTTGGGAGCTGGGCTTTGGGGACCGGCGGCCCATCGCCGGCTTCAGGTCCCTTTTCGATGTTTTCCAGCGCCTCTTCCAATGCCTTCACGCGCGACTTCAGTTCCTTGTTTTCGGTCTCGACGGCGTCTCGCTGGGCGCTTGTGCCTGCAGTGCGGTCGTCGACGGGTTCACATGCCCACTCTTCGCCGCGCCGCGCGCACATCGCGACGGCACCGGTTTGCTTGTCGAGGCGAAGGAAGCCTCCTTCGACGGGCGACATCTCGTAGCGCGCATCGCTCTGGGGCGGCGACTGGGCCGACGCAACGCCGGCTGCGAGCCCGAGGGCGAGCAGCGCAGCGATCGACAATCTGGTCCGGACAAACATTCCAACGAGCTCCGCATTTGCATGGAATTGTTGAGGGCCGTCATAGCCGGCGAGTATGGCAATACGCTGCGACGTAGCGGCCGCGAATCACTTGCCCCGTCTCGGAGGCAGCGCCAGTTGCGACGACCCGCGTCGTTGTTCTTAGATGATTGATTTTTCTTTATAAACTCCCGGCCCTGGATGTCTTAACTCGGCGTTTACTGGCATGCGGTCACTTTGTTCCTTAGCTTGAATTGTGCCGCGTCCGGCTTTGAACCCGCAACCATTGCGCGGGAGGACGCTCTTATAGGCTCCTTCGCGTAGTCCCGCGAGGTCTGTCCGGGAATGGACCGCACCTGCCCGGAGGTACCATGTCACAACCTTTCGCCGAAGAAGGCGGTTCCGCTTTCGAACGCGGAACCGAGCCCACAGGTGCGGCCGGTGCTGACGAACTGCAGGATCTGCTGGGCGCAATCGTCGATCAGCTTGCGGATGCCGACCGCAGGCACGGCGAAACGTTGCATCAGATGCAGGAACGGCTCGACGGTATTGGGCGCGAAGCCCACGTCCTGCGCGAACGATTTCCCAATGAATTCGGAGCGGCATTCGATCTTATCGAGACGGGTATGGCGGAAATGTCGGCGCGAATTGTCGACGCGCAATCGGCACGTGACGACGATGCCGGGCATCTTGAGGGGGGCGATGCGCTCGTGCCTCCTCCGCTTCCCTCGCGCACGACCGAGTCGCCGGCCGTATTGCGCTCTGCCGTCGAAGCAGGCGAGACGGCAGTGGGGAGACAAAACGAGGCGCGACTTCCGGCGGGTGTCGATACGTTTGACGTGATCGAGTCTAGTGCTCCGGGCAATGCGGCCGATCCGTGGGATGACCATGCTGCAGGTGCGCTTGCCGACTTCTACGAGTCAGGCGAGCATTTCTATGCTGCGTCCGCGCCTTCGGCTACAGCCTATTCTCAACCGAAGTCACACGCCGCGGCGGCCTATGCGCCGGCGCCGGTCGGCTTAGATCAGGTTTGGCTCGATGCCCGTTTCGCTGAGATCTCAACAAAGATCGAACAGTCGCTCGCCGAAATCCGCCCCGATCACGGTTTCTTCTCGCTCGGGCAGCGCTTCGACCAGCTAGAGACCAACCTTGGCCGCTTCATTGACGATGTTTCGCGCGGTGGCGATTGCGAAAGTCTGAGCGAAATTCGCGGGCATATTGGTGACGTCGCCCGGTACCTTGAGCAGGCGCATCAGCAATTGATGCGCCTTGACGCCATTGAGGAGCAGCTGGGTTCGATATCGACTCGTCTCGACGACGTACATCGCGTCGCAATGCAGTCGACTGAAGGGGCAGATGAATCGGATGCCCCCTTAGACGTGTCGGAGGTTGCGCGCGCGGTCGCGCAAGAAACCGCAAAATCTTTTGCGGCGCTGAATTTGCACTCGGACAGCGAGAGCGTGCGTCTTATGTTGGAGCGCATGATGGCGGAGAGCCATCAAAGCGGCGAAAACACAGCCGCGCTGCTTGATACAATTCAACACGCAATGGTCCGTCTGCTTGATCGGGTCGACGCCTTGGAAATGGCGAAACCGTCTCTTGCCGAGCCCACGAAGCCGGTAGCCATGGCGTCGCCGCCCGTTGCGGTGGCGAATGCCGTTCCGCCACCACCGCCTGCTGTTATCGAGGGTCAGCCTGCTCTCGAGTTTCAGCGCGCATCAATCGCGCCGGTTCCGACGGCCGCAATCGACGCTGAACTGGACGACTTGCTCGAGCCGGTTGCCGGCGAGTTTCAGCCGGCGTCGCTTGGCGTGCCGGTTCGACAGCGCCACGATTTCGTGTCCGAAGCGCGCCGCGTCAGGATGCGCCTCGAAAGCGAGGCGATGGCTGCCGACGCGGCGAAGCGGCCGGCCGTCGCGAATGAGGCACATGACATCGGCCGGAAGCCGCAACCTGTGCCAGCGAATAATGGCGTGGCGAGAGCGCCCTCAGGCGATTCAAAAAAACCGGCTGCGTCGAACGGCAAGAAGATCCTTTCCTCTCAGTCCAATAGCGCTGGCCCGTCCGCGCCTTCGATGGGGCTGATCATTGTTGCCGCACTGGTTCTGGCGGTTCTTGCCGGTTTATGGATCATGTCAGGCTTTCAGAAGAGCGTGCCGCACGACAACGGCGGGCATTCGGGTGGATCGGTCCCGTTGTCAGAAGATGCGCTACCTGAGCTTCCCAACGTCGGCGAACCTGCCAAGAGCACGCCGCGCGGCGATCTTGAGCTCAAGGACGGCACGCGCGGTGAGATTGTTCCCGACGACGGCAACGTCAGGGTCGGTTCGTCAGAGCATCCGATGCTTGGCGTCGCGATCGACACAAGCAGATCGCTTTCGGCGGAAGATCTCCAGCGCTCGCGTCGGCAACAGGCGATGGCCGGTATGTCAGGTCAGCTCGGTGATGCGGCGGCGTTCGCGACACAGGGCTTGGTTACTCCGGCGGCGCTTATTCCCGATGCGCCGGACGCGAGCGGTCAATCGCAAAGCGCGGATGTTTCGGCGCGCAACAACGGCTTAGCCATATCGACGCCGCTTGATCTGCCGCCGGCTACGGTCGGGCCTTTGTCGCTACGGCTTGCTGCGGCAAACGGCGATCCGTCGGCAGAATTTGAAGTCGGTTCGCGAATGGCGGAAGGCAAAGGCACCACGCAAAGCTTTCCGGACGCGGCCAAGTGGTACCTGAAGGCGGCATCGCGCAACTTCGTACCTGCTCAGTACCGGCTTGGCACGCTCTACGAGCGCGGCCTGGGCGTCACTGCAGATATCGGCCGGGCGCAGACCTGGTACAAGCGTGCGGCCGAACAGGGCAACGTCAAGGCCATGCACAATCTGGCGGTGCTAAGCGCCAACCAATCGAGCGGCTCTCCTGACTATGCCACAGCGGCGCATTGGTTCGGCGAGGCGGCGCAACGTGGCCTGAGGGACAGCCAATTCAATCTCGCGGTTCTCTACGAGAACGGTCTTGGTGTCGACAAGGACATGAGACAGGCATTCAAATGGGTGTCGCTGGCGGCAAGCGGCGGCGATACCGACGCCGTCCGTCGTCGCGACATCTTGCGTGGCAAGCTGACGGTCGCGGAAATGAGCGAAGCGGAAGTGCTGATTGCGACGTGGCGACCGACGCCGCCCGATCCGGTCGTTAACGACGCGCGAGCGGCCGGCGAAGCTTGGAAGAAATCCGCGGGATAAATTCGCATCAGCGCCCAATTTACGATCGTGCGCGGTGCGTACCGGGGTGGCATCGCGCGGGCACTCGACTATCATGAGCCCAAGGTACGTTTCGTCCGAATGTTCGGGAGGAACAGTCCCCGGCAGTGTTGGTTGGATCGCGGCCGCGACCTGACCATTGCGTGCAGTGCTCGAAGCTCAGGGCGGGCTGATGCATCTATATCTACCGATCGCCGAAATGTCGGTGCCGGTTCTCGTCTTTCTCAGCCTCGGTACGGCGCTCGGATTTCTGTCCGGCCTGTTTGGCGTCGGCGGCGGATTTCTGTTGACGCCCCTGCTTATCTTTCTCGGAATCCCTCCGGCGGTCGCCGTCGGCACCGGGTCGGCGCACGTCGTTGCGACGTCCGTATCGGGCGCCGTCGCCCACTACAGGCGTAACAGCATCGATATCCGGATGGGTCTCGTCATGCTCGCCGGTGGATTGATCGGAACTGTCATCGGCGTCGAGGCCGTGCGGTCGCTGCGCAAGGCCGGCATGTTCGACCTCGTCGTGTCGCTGAGCTACGTGACATTCCTTGGCGTGATCGGCACACTTATGCTGGTTGAAAGCTTTGCAACGCTGCGCCGGAGCACGGTCGGCGGCGGCTCTTCAACATTGCGCAAGTCGGGCCAACATACCCTTGTCGACAAACTGCCGTTCAAACTGCGGTTCCCCAGATCCAAGCTCTACATCAGCGTATTGCCACCCGCGATCGTCGGGATGTTCGTTGGCGTCATGGCGGCAATCATGGGTGTCGGCGGGGGGTTCGTGGTCATTCCGGCCATG
>CADECN010000152.1 GCA_902825785.1 uncultured Hyphomicrobium sp.
TCCGGCGCTGGAAATTCTGCTCTACGGCAGCGAGGCCAAGAAGCTGTTCGGCAAATCCGCCGATGCGAAATTCCGGTGCGGCTATGCCAGCGCCATCGCTGGCAACATCTCGGTGCAGGCCGCCGCGATCGACGAGGGATGGGCCGACGACAAAGGTTACGCCAACCTGATGCGCGCGCCATCGCCCGATAATGCGGCCTACATGAATGCGGGTGAGGTTACGCTGGAAATCGGGGGCGCGCTGATAAACGGGCTCGAGCAGATCCGCGACGTGCGCTTGGCGGGTCCACTCGGTTTGCAGGCCGTCGACAAGGCGCCGACGACGGCGATCCTCAACGTATCCGGCCTCACGATGCCCTACATCTGCGCCAACATCGAGGGCCTGATCGCGCTTTATCGCGACAGCGGCATCGAGCGTCAGCTTGAAAGTGTCGACAAGGCGGAGGCTGATCTTGTCGAGCAGGAAATGCGCACCGCGCGCGATGCCGGGCTGGCAATCAAGGAGCACATGGGACCGGCGGCAACGCGGCCCCAGACGCGTCAGCGCCTGACGGCAATGGGCTTCCCGTTGAAGAATGCCAAGGTGCTGGCGGCGCATCTTCTTGCGAAAGGCACGGGCCTTTCCGTGGGGTTCAATGCCGGCGATGGTGATTGATCGACGCACATTCCTGACCGGAGGCGCGGCAGTCCTCGCTGCTAGCCCCGTCTTGGCGCAATCGCAAATCCGCTCCACGAGTGCGCGTAGTACATTCGCGGCCGCATGTGTCGACGCCGACGGCGCGCACGCCGTTGCCGTCTTTGGCCACGAAGGCGAAGGCCTGCGACTGACGCCCTTGCCGGCGCGCGGCCACGACATAGCCCTGCGTCCCGGAACCCGCGAAGCAATCGTTTTCGCACGGCGACCCGGGCGCTTCGCCGTCGCCTTCGATCTCGATGGCCGCACACCGCCGAAGCAATTCGATAGCGAGGACGGACGGCACTTCTTCGGCCACGGAATTTTTTCCAGCGACGGCCGGCTGCTCTTTTCGTCCGAGAACGATATCGCGGGCAGCCGCGGCGTCCTCGGCATCCGCGACGTGGGCGCTGGCTATAAACCGATCGGGAGCTTCGCAACGGGCGGCATGGGCCCGCATGACGTCGCGCTGCTGTCCGACAACCGCACGATCGTCGTTGCGAACGGAGGCATCGACACCGATCCCAACGGCCGCGATCCGATTGACCTATCCAGTATGCGCCCGTCGCTGAGTTACGTCGATCTCGTCACCGGCGATCTTCTCGAGCAGGTGGAGCTGGAAAGCGATCTGCACGAACTCTCGATCCGTCACCTTGGCGTCGGCGTTAACGATACCGTTGTGTTCGGCTGCCAGTGGGAAGGCAGCAAGACCAACCATCCGCCGCTCGTCGGCCGTCATCGCCGCGGCGGCAAGGCGAGCTTCGTTGAGATCGAGCCAGCTGCGCTGCGCCGCCTACGCCACTACGTCGGAAGCGTTGCGGTTGACCGCTCCGGAACAATTGCCGCCGCCTCGGCGCCAAAGGGCGGGCTCGCCGTCTATGTCGACGTGGCGACCGGCCGGTACCTGGGGGTGACCGAAATTGCCGACGTTTGTGGCCTGGCGCCGGCCGAAGCCGCCTGCGAATTGATTCTGACAAGCGGGACCGGCCTCATCCGAACCGAACACGCCGATATGGCGCGCATCGCTATCACCCAGGCGGACGTGACGGCTCCTGTAAGCTGGGACAACCACATCGCGAGTCTTCTGATCGGAGCCTGATTTGGGCTCCCAGCGGTCATTCAGCGCACCCTACGCCCAAAATCGGTGCAGAAATGTTCGATTTGTGCGGCAACCTGCGGCACCACTAGGCAACTGCGCACGTTCTGATCAGCAGCGACGCCTGCGCGCTTGTTCTGGCCGGTTCGAGCCGATACCCGTTTTCGAACCCCACGGCGTTGCTGCAACGTCTGTTCGCAGCGCGCTGCAATATCAGGTTGCGCACTCCGAGGAACGACCAACCGCATGGCTCTGCACGCCGCACTGACGCACAAGACGACCTACCGATACGACCGGCGCATCGGCATGGGACCACAGACCATCCGCCTGCGTCCCGCACCCCATGCCCGCACGCCGATCTTGAGCTATTCGCTGAAGATCGAGCCGGCCGACCACTTCATCAATTGGCAGCAGGACCCGTTCGGAAACTTCCTGGCGCGCATCGTCATTCCGAACGAGACAGAGGTTTTCTCCGTCACCGTCGACCTCGTGGCCGACATGGCCGTGATCAACCCATTCGACTTCTTTCTCGAAGAGAACGCGGAGAAATGGCCCTTCGAGTACGAGCCGCTGCTGCGCAAGGACTTGGCGCCGTATCTCGAGACGCCGACGCCAACGCCGCTGCTCGCCGACTATCTCGCCGGCGTCGACCGCACGCCGCGCCGAACGATCGACTTTCTGTGCGACATCAATCGCAAGGTCCAGTCCGACGTCCGCTACCTGATCCGCATGGAGCCGGGCGTGCAAACGCCCGAGCAGACGCTGTCGTTTGGTTCCGGCTCCTGCCGTGACAGCGCTTGGCTCATGGTCAACATGCTGCGTCACCTCGGGCTCGCGGCGCGTTTCGTGTCCGGCTACCTGATCCAGCTGAAGCCCGACGTGAAGTCCCTCGACGGTCCGACAGGCACGGATGTGGACTTCACCGACCTGCACGCTTGGACCGAGGTCTATATTCCAGGCGCAGGCTGGATCGGGCTCGACGCAACTTCGGGCCTGCTCACGGGCGAAGGCCATATCCCGCTCGCCGCTACGCCGCATCCTTCGACCGCCGCACCCATTTCCGGCAGCCACGATCCCGCCGAGGTCTCTTTCGACTTCGAAATGAAGGTGGCGCGCATCCGCGAGACGCCGCGCGTCACCAAGCCATACAGCGACGAGACGTGGGACCAAATTCTCGCCGCCGGCGATGACGTTGACCGCCGGCTATTGGCGGGCGACGTGCGCTTGTCGATGGGTGGCGAACCGACCTTCGTCGCCGCCGACGATATGGAAGGCGATGAGTGGAACACCGCCGCCGTCGGCCCGACCAAGCGGCGCTATGCCGAAGAGTTGGTGCGCCGCCTGCAGCGCCGTTTTGCGCCGGGTGGCCTGCTCCACTACGGTCAAGGCAAGTGGTATCCGGGCGAACAGCTCCCACGCTGGTCCTTCGCCATCTATTGGCGCTCGGACGATAAGCCGCTCTGGGAAGACCCCGATCGCATCGCGCGTGAGGCGCCGGAAAAACCGGCGACGATCGAAGGCGCCGCGAAGTTCGCTGACGCGCTTTGCGCCACGCTCGGCCTGTCGCAGGAAAGCGTAATGCCCGCTTTCGAGGATGCGGCGCATTTCGCCTTCGTCGAGCAGAAGCTTCCTGCCAACACCACGATCGAAACGGCGAAGCTGGATGATCCCGTGCTGCGTGATCGCCTGGTCCGCACCATCGATCGCGGCATATCCGTGCCGACCGGTTTCGTGCTGCCGATCCAGTCGTGGCAGTCGGCCGACCGGCGCAAGCACTGGAAGACGGAACGCTGGTCGCTTCGCCGCGAAAAGCTGTTCCTCGTACCAGGGGACTCACCAGCCGGTTACCGCTTGCCGCTCGGTTCGCTTCCCGCGGTACCGGCGGTCGATTATCCGCACGCCATACCGCGCGACCCCCTGGGAGAAGAGCCGCCGCTGCCCGACCGCACGACCATGATGCAGGCCTCGACAGCCGCGTCTCCGCCGACACCCGCGCTGCCGATGGGGCGCGACGACGTCGTCGGCTCGGTCAGAACCGCTCTCGCGATCGAACCGCGCGACGGCAAGCTGTGCGTGTTCATGCCGCCGGTGCGCGACGCTGAGGAGTACGCAAGTCTGGTTGCGTCCGTCGAGGAGGCGGCAAGGCTCACGGAACAGACCGTGCATCTGGAGGGTTACGCACCTCCGTTTGACCCGCGCCTGAAGGTCATCAAGGTGACGCCCGACCCGGGCGTCATCGAGGTCAACATTCAGCCCTCGACGAGCTGGCGCGAGGCCGTCGACATCACGACGGCGATCTACGAAGACGCGCATCTGACCCGCCTTAGCACCGAGAAGTTCATGCTCGATGGGCGTCACACCGGCACGGGTGGCGGCAACCACATCGTTCTCGGTGGCTTGACGCCTCCCGACAGTCCGTTCCTCAGGCGTCCCGACCTGCTCGCCTCGATTGTCGCCTTCTGGCAGAACCACCCTGCGCTTTCCTACCTGTTCTCCGGCATGTTCATCGGCCCGACGAGCCAGGCCCCGCGCGTTGACGAAGCACGCCATGAAAGCCTGTACGAGCTCGAGATCGCGCTGTCGCAAATTCCCGATCCCGACAAGGGCACCGTCCCGCCGTGGCTCGTCGATCGCATCTTCCGCAACCTGCTGATCGACGTCACCGGCAACACGCATCGCGCCGAGATTTGCATCGACAAGCTCTATTCGCCCGATGGCCCGACCGGCCGTCTCGGGCTTGTCGAGTTCCGATCATTTGAAATGCCGCCGCACGCGCGCATGAGCCTTGCCCAGCAATTGTTGCTGCGCGCATTGATCGTGCGCTTCTGGGATAAGCCCTATCGCCAGAAACTCGTGCGCTGGGGCACCGTGCTGCACGATCGCTTCATGCTGCCCCATTACCTCTGGGCCGACCTCAGCGACATCGTCGACGATCTGCGCGCTGCCGGTTTGCCGATCGAGCGCGATTGGTTCCTGCCGCACTTCGAGTTCCGCTTCCCTGTGCTGGGCAAAGTCGCGGCCTGCGACATCGAAATCGAGATCCGCCAGGCGCTCGAACCCTGGCATGTGCTGGGCGAGGAGGGAATCGTCGGCGGCACCGCGCGCTACGTCGATTCCTCGCTCGAACGCGTCGAGGTGAAGGCGCGCGGTCTCACCGGCGACCGCTTCAAGATCACATGCAACGCGCGCACGCTGCCGCTCACACCCACCGGCACGGGCGGCGAATCGGTTGCGGGCGTCCGCTACCGGGCCTGGTGGCCGCCTTCGCCGCTGCATCCGACCATCGCGCCGCATGTGCCGCTGACGTTCGATATTTTCGATACTTGGAGTGGCCGTTCGGTCGCAGGCTGCCGTTATCACGTGGCGCATCCGGGCGGCCGCAACTTCGAGGTCTTCCCGATCAACGCCTACGAAGCCGAGGGACGGCGCCTCGCACGCTTCGAAGAAACGGGCCATACGGCCGATTCGATGTCGCCGGCGCCAGCCGTCGTTAACCCAGATTATCCTTACACCCTCGATCTGCGGCGGCCGGTCTAGACCGTACCGTCGTCTTTCGTGCAACTGATTCCGCGACGACCAGCGGCCAAAACTTGCAGACTCGCAGCTAACGCGTGTTACTCTTCTCAAAAGAGGGGGAGCCGCGGCTCAAGCGGGGCGCATGATCGGGTCGGCGCCTGCTTGCTGCACGAAACGAACGCCGGGATTAGACCGCTGGAAATGACCGTCGCGCGAACGGCCGGGATAGCGCCCGGAACGAGCAGCCGCCTGCTGGAAGGCTACGGCGGGGCAAGCGCGTCCGCATTCGACGAGCTTGTCGACCCGCAGGGCCGGGTACGGCCGCACTGGCGCGGTTTCCTATCCGCGTTCGAGGCGATGCCAACCGCGGAGCGGACCGCGCGTGCCGGCCACCTGGACCGCCGTGTCCGCCAGACCGGCATCGCCTACGACATCTTTTCCGATCCGCGCAAACCCTCGCAGCGCTGGCAACTCGATTTACTGCCGATCCTGATTTCGCCTGGCGAATGGCGCGAACTGGAACGGGCGTTGATCCAGCGCGCACGGCTTTTCGATGCGTTGCTCCGTGATGTTTATTCCACGCAAGACGTGCTGCAGGCCAACATCGTCCCTCCCGACCTCGTCTTTTCCGACAGTGCCTACGTGCCTTCGTGCCGATCGATCCTTCCGGGCGCGGGCGCATTACAGTTCTATGCCGCCGACATCGCACGCGCCGCCGATGGCCGCTGGCGCGTGATCGACAATCACACCGAGACCAACGCAGGCTTAGGCTTCGCGCTCGCTAACCGCGTCGTTCACACGCACGTTCTTGGCGATCTCTTCAAGCTGAATAACGCGGTCCGGCTCGCGAGCTATTTCCAGTCGCTCCAAATGGCGCTGACGACGCTCAGCGGCCGCGCCAGCCCACGCATAGCGCTGCTGACGCCCGGCCCGCACCACGAAGATTACTTCTCTCACGCCTATCTCGCGCGCTACCTCGGATACCTGCTGGTCGAAGGCAGCGATCTGCGCACGCGCGGCAATGCCGTTTACTTGAAGACGCTCGAGGGTCTGAAGGAAGTCGATCTCATCGTGCGCTGCGTCGATGGTCGCTTGATCGATCCACTCGAACTCGACCCGTCGGGTTTCGACGGACCGGCAGGCCTGCTCAGAATTCTGCGCCGTGCGCCGCAACTTGTCGTGAATCCGCCCGGCACCGCGCTCGCACAGAATCGCGGTCTGGGCGGTCGCCTCGCTGGCCTTGCTCAGGCGCTTCTCGCCGAAGATCTTGCGATCGCAGATGCGCCCCGCATCTGGCTCGGCGATGCAGAAGCGCGCCGCGGGGTGCTCGCCAATCTCGATGGCTACATCATCCGTCAGGCCCAGGAGGGCTTGGGTCGACCCGGCGGCGCGGCGCTGGGCGAAGACCCGGAACGGCTTTCAGGCGCCGAGCGCGATCTGCTAAGCCGCGAGATCGAACTGCATGGCCCGCGCCTGGTGGCAGAAGAAAAGGTAGGCTTCAGTACCGCGCCGGTCCTCACTGGTGACGGCGGCCTCCAACCGCGCCCCTTCGCCGTGCGCCTCTACGTTGCCCACACGCCGTCCGGATACAAGGTGATGCCGGGTGGGCTTGCCATGACGGTTGACCCGGCACGCGCGGTGGCGCTGTCGGCGCCCGACGGTCATACCCGCGACGTCTGGGTTTTGGCGGACGGCGATCAACCCCCGCACGCGAGCCTGCTGCGCCCGTCCGTCGAAACGGCGCGCGTGCAGCGCTCGCAGCGCGTGCTGCAAAGCCGCGTCGCCGACGATCTCTTCTGGCTCGGACGCTACTGCGAGCGCGCCGACTGGACCATGCGTGTTCTGCGCGGCGCGCTGCGTCGTGTCGAGGAGGACGGCGGCCCAGAGACCGGCCGCAGGGCCGCGCGCCGCTGCCTCGACATGCTTCTGTCGAACAGCGGCAACGGCGATGTCAGCACGCGTGAGCCGGCCGACATCGAACTTGAATCGCTGTGCGAGGGATTGATCGACGGTCGCGTCGGAATGCGCACGCTGGAACGAACGCTGGGTGGCCTTTACCGAACCGCGCACCTGGCGCGCGATCGGCTTTCGCTGGAAGCCTGGCAGGCCTTGAGCCGCTTCCAGCCCGGAGATACCTGGTCGCGAACGATTTCAAGCGCCGCGCCGCTTGCCAAACTCGATCCGCTCGACGAAGGGCTTGCCGCCATCGCCGCTTTCAACGGCTTGATGTACGAAAACATGACGCGCAATTTCGGCTGGTCGTTCCTGCTGATGGGGCGCCGTCTCGAACGCGCCTACAACTTGACCGAGGCGGTCTATACGCTCTTCGTGCCCAAGCAGGAGTCGGAAGAGGAAACGAGCCGGTTGATGCTGCTGCTCGAACTTGCCGACAGTTTCATCACTTACCGTTCGCGCTACCGCCTCGATCCCATGCTGCCGCTTGTGCTCGACCTGCTGCTGCTCGACGAGACGAACCCGCGCAGTCTCGCCTACCAGCTTTCCGACATCGCCCGGCACATGGAAAGCTTGCCGGACACCAAACAGGGCAGCGGCCTGCCCGAGCATCGCCGTCTGATCATCGCCGCGCTGACAGCCATACGCCTTGCCGATGTCGAACGCCTCGCAGCCGAACCCGATGCCGCGGCCCTCGAAGCGCTTGCCGGTCAACAGTTGCAGATTTTCCCCGAAGTCTCGAACGCGCTCGCGCGTCATTACTTTAACCTGATGGACGACACGCCCCACCGCGCCGGCGTCCGAGGCGAACTGCGGCCATGAACTGCAAAACATGATCTACGAAATCAGCCATCGCACGCTCTACCGCTACAGTTCGCTCGTTCTGCAATCGCAGAATTTGATTCATATGTCGCCGCGCGACGCGGTCGGCCAGATCGTGCGCAATCACAGCCTGCTGATCGATCCTGCGCCAAACCTGCGCAACGAGGGTCGCGACGCGTTCGGCAACCCGGTTGTGATGCTGGATATCGAATCGCCGCATCGCGAATTTCTGCTTCACGCCCGTACCACCGTCGATATCGCCCCGATCTCACCGACGAACCCCCCCACCGGGCTTTTCCTGGATGAAGGGGGTCAGCTGGATCTCGCGCGAATGCATGCATGCGGGCGAGATCCAGCTGACCCGCTTCATCCAGGAAAA
>CADECN010000153.1 GCA_902825785.1 uncultured Hyphomicrobium sp.
ACCGGCCGGCGCATGCTGGCGGCCGGCGCCAATCCGCGCGCCGCGGCGATTTCGGACGCGCGCACCAGGCCCCAGGTGCCATCCTCCAGCATGACGCGCACGCCGTTGACGGTGATGAGTTCGCGAATGGCCTGGCCGGCGACGTGACCGCCGGTTTCCTGCTGGCGCTTGTAGTGTTCGACGATGCGGTCGACGACACCATACTTCTTTTCGTCGTCGCAGTGCGGCGACATGGTCGGCGAACTCCAGGTCTTGGGAAGCGCGTCGCGCAAATCGGCCATGGTCTTGTCCGGATTGCGGTCGAGCATGTCGCAAACCGCGAGAGCGGCGACGAGGCCGTCGTCGTAGCCGCGGCCAAGCGGCGTGTTGAAGAAGAAGTGGCCGGACTTCTCGAAGCCGACGAGCGTCTTATTCTCGAAGTTGTAGCGCTTGATGTAGCTGTGGCCGGTTTTCCAATAAGCGGTCGTCGCGCCGTTGGCGATCAGGACCGGGTCGGTGGAAAAAAGTCCGGTCGACTTCACGTCGACGACAAACTTGGCGTTCTTGTAGATCGAGGAGATGTCGCGCGCGAGCATGACACCGACCTTGTCGGCGAAAATCTCGTGGCCGTCGTTGGCAACGACGCCACAACGGTCGCCGTCGCCATCGAAGGCGAGCCCGACGTCGGCGCCGGTTTCCATCACCTTGGCGGAAACCGCATGCAGCATCTTCAAGTCTTCGGGGTTTGGATTGTGGTTCGGGAAGGAGTGATCGAGTTCGGCATTGAGCGGGATCACCTCGCAGCCGACCGCTTCGAGGACTTGCGGAGCGAAGGCACCCGCCGTGCCGTTGCCGCAGGCGGCTACAACTTTCAGCCGGCGCTTCAGCTTGGGGCGGTCAATGAGGGAGGCGATATAACGCTCGGCCATGTCGGAGACATGAACGTAGCGACCGCCGGCCTTCGTCTCATAGGCACCCGACAAAACGATCTCTTTCAGTTCGGACATGTCGTCGGGGCCGAACGTCAACGGGCGCGATAAGCCCATCTTGATGCCGGTCCAGCCGTTGTCGTTGTGGCTCGCCGTCACCATCGCGACGCCTTCGACGTCGAGTGCGAATTGCGCGAAGTAGGCCATGGGCGATAGCGCAAGGCCGATGTCGTGAACCTCGCAGCCGCCCGCCAGCAGGCCTGTCATCAGCGCCTGTTTCACGCTGCCCGAGTACCAGCGGAAGTCGTGGCCGACGACGATGCGCTTGGGCACGCCGCGGCGCGCGAACAGGGTCGCAACGCCGAGGCCGACGGCGTTCAGTCCCATCAGATTGATTTCCTCGGGGAACAGCCAGCGCGCGTCGTATTCGCGAAAGCCGGTCGGCTTGACCAGCGGCAGGCGCTCAAAGTCGGCGGTATTGGGCTTCAGGTCAGCGCGCGGTTTCGGCAGCATGGTGTACCCCCAAGATTTGCGCGGAGACTAGCGTAAGCGGTGTGGCAAACAAACGGCATGTCGTGCGCCGTTGTCGCATGGTCGTTCGAAGGATCAATGTTCAGGAGTTCTCGGCAACTCCGGGCGGCTGCGCCTCTACTCGTGGAGCACGAGCGTGCCCGTCCGCATGTCGACGCGCGACAGCCGGCCCAGGAACGACATGCCCAGCAGGGTTCGGTGCAGCCGGCCGGGTTCGGATATGGCGCCCTGAATATTGTGCACCGTTATGTCTCCGATGGTCACGCTGTCGATCGTGACCGGCGCGTAGCGGGCCGTGCCGTTGGCGGTCGCGACCACCTGAGTGAAGTCCGACGGTCTCGGGAATAGGCCGGCGCGCCCGGCGTCCTCGTAGGTTAACGCCACCAGAGTCGCGCCTGTGTCGACAAGGACGGGAACACGCCGGCCGTTAACTTCGGCGTCGGCTTCGAAGTGGCCCAGTTGATCGGCATTTAGTGTCACCGTGTCGGGAGGTGTGGTGGCAACTTGAATGCTCGTTTCGCCCGGCGCGCGGGGCGCAACAACCGCGGCAAGCCTGTCGGGATCAATGCCCGCGATCTTGAGCAGTTTGCCGCTGATGCCCTGGGTCTCTTCGGGGTGCTCGAGGATGTAGGCCGTGCTGGCGGCTCCAACCATGGCCATCGCAACGCAGACGAACAGGCTGATTGTTCCTGATGAGACCTGCATGTGGCAACCCGCAGTGTTCTGGTCGCCCCTGCGGAGCGCGCCTACTGACGCAGCGTCGCGAACTCGCCGCTCAGCTCATAGGACGACAAACGTCTTAAGAAACTCATACCGAGCAAGCTTTCGTTAACGCTGCCGGGCTTGGCGACGAAGGCCTCGACGTCGTCGACGCGGATCGGGCCTACTTCGAGCGTGCGGACGCGGACGGGCGCGACATACGTTTCACCGCCGGCGGTCGCGAGCGGGGTGTCGTATTGGGCGGCGCCAATCGCGATGCCGGCGCGCTCGGCGTCGGACGCCTTCAGAACAATCGCACTCGCGCCGCTGTCGACGATCATGTCGACCGGCGTGCCGTTGATGCGGCTCTTGGCGAGAATTCGGCCATCGTCGGCGCGACGGATGCGGACCGCGGCCGGCGCGCTGTTGCCGGGTGCTTGCTCGGAGACGCTCGTCACCTCGCCCAGCACTTGCGGCAACGTCACGGCGGCGGGAGCGTAAACGTATGCGGCGCAACCGAAGGCCGCCAACAGCAGCAGGGCGCCGATCCAACGTCCGCGCCGACCGGTTCGCTCGTGGCCTTCGCCGCGCAATGTTACGAGGTAGAGGACGAGCAATGCGCCGACAACCGCGATCGCGGTCGCGGCCGACGGCACGTGGGCCATCGCATCTTCGTCGGCGCCGAAGAAGAAGAGCGCGGCCGCGAGTGCGGCAATGATGGCGATCAGGAGCCCGAGCATGGCCGGTCAGCTTTTTTTGAGGCGGGCGGGGAGTTCGTCCATGATACGGCGGCGTTCAGCCGGCGTGTACGAACTCCAGCGCGCGATCTCGGACCGGGTTCGTCCGCAGCCCACGCACATGGTCGATGACTGATCGAGGGCGCAGACCTTGACGCACGGCGTTTCGATCGCGGTGGTTCTCGATGCTGGCGGGGAAGCGTCGTTCATGGGCCGCAACGTAATGGCGCGCACCGGCGGCGGCAACGGGGCATCAACGCGCGCTTCCGGCCGCCGGATATGGATAGTCCGAGCCATAGGGGGAGGCCGCACGCAAGCGCGGCTGCCGCGCGTTGCGGGGTGCCATATCCGGGTCGCGGTGACGCTCCATGCCGAGCGGCTGCAAGGGTGCCACGGCGTGCAGCACGCGCTGGCGCGGCAGGGTGACGGTCACTTCCGTGCCTTTGCGAAGCTCCGACTTCAAGTCAAAGCTGCCGCCGTGCAGTTGAATGAGATTCTGCACGATGGGTAGTCCAAGGCCGGTGCCACCCTCGGCGGATTCGTGCGCCAGCGAGCCCTGTCCGAACGCCTGCAGCACGCGCGGGATTTCGTCTTCGGGAATGCCGGGGCCGGTGTCGCGCACGGTCAGGTACTGTCCGCCGTCCATCGTGTGGCCGACGACGATGCTGATGCGGCCGCCGGCGGGCGTGAACTTCAAAGCGTTGGACAGCAGGTTGAGGCAGATCTGGCGCAGCGCGCGCGGATCGGCCCATATCTGCGGCAGGTCATCGGCGAATTCCTCGACGATATGCAGGCCCTTGGCGTCGGCCCGGATCTTGACGAGACGCTCGCAGTCCTCCGCGATGTCGGTCAGACGGATCGTATCTTCGTGCAGTTCGTAGCGGCCGGCTTCGATGCGGGAGAGATCGAGGATCTCGTTGATGATGTGCAGCAGGTGGTTGCCGCTCGAATAGATGTTGCGGGCGTACTCGCGGTAGCTGTCGTTGCCGACGGGCCCGAGAAGTTCCTTCTCCATCACTTCGGAGAAGCCCATGATGGCGTTGAGAGGCGTGCGCAATTCGTGGCTCATGGTGGCGAGGAAGCGCGATTTGGCTTTGTTCGCGGCCTCGGCGCGCCGGCGCGCTTCGTCCGAAATTGCGGTCGCTTCTTCCAGCTCCGAGATCAGGCTGTCCTTCTCGGCGCGATATTCCACCATGGCAAGCGCCGTCGATTGCAGGCCGCGCGCCAGATACACGAAGAAGACGTGGATGCCGACGGCCATGGATGCCAGTGCGTAGTAGAATGGATCGCCGATGGCAAACAGGCGCGCGGCGACGGCGAGCGTCATCGGAATGGTGCCGGCAAGGAAAACGTGCGGCAGCGTCGAGGCGAACGTCATGCGGATCGCGAGCACGACCATCAGCGTCGCGAAGATGAAGACGTGAGACGAGAACGTCGCGGGCGTTGCGGCATTCTGGAGTTCGTCAAATCCGATGAGCGCGAAACCCGCCAGCGCGATGCCATTGAAGAATTCGATGCGGATGAAGTGGCGGCGCCACTGTCCGACGTTGACCTCGGAGCGCGGCAGCGTCAGCAGTCTGCGGCACTGGTCCAGCATGTAGACCTTGCCGATGGAGACAATGGCAATCCAGGTCGTCGCTTCCAGGAACGTCGCCCAGAACATCGACGCGATATAGAAGATGAAGCACAAGGCCGGCATGGCCAGGGGCGCGCTCGTCTCGTTGCGCGCGAACATCGTCATCAGTTCGTAGTCGAACTCAGGCTTGCGCGTGGTGCCGTGGGTCAGACGCTCGCGATAGGCTTTCAGATCGTCGTCAGTGCGCCGTGGGCGCTGGGTGCGCGGCTTGCGACGCTCCGCCTTTGCTTCGCTGTCGACGTTGTCGCCCATTGCGTAAGCCGCTATCCCCAAATTCCCGACAATCCCGCCGGCCCGGCAGGTGTCCCCCCGAGGGCAGATTGGCGGCAATTCGCTGAAGCATCATTAACGAAGTGGAATGAAGTGGACCGATATGCGCAATAAGCCTCGGAACGGCCGCAACACAGCCTCGACGGCGCGTTGGATCGCGACGCTCATATTGTTCGTTGTTGCTGCAATCTTCGGCCGCGAGCAGATCGGTCGCCCCGATCGGCCGGGCGCCGGTGCGCCCTTTCCGCCGTCAATCTCAGGCGCGGGGCGTCCGGTCGACGGCGATAGCCTCTGGGTCGGGCGCGACGAAGTGCGACTTAAGGGCATTGATGCGCCCGAGGGCCGGCAATCATGCACGCGCGATGGCGCTGCTTGGGCGTGTGGAGACGCGGCGCGCGATCAGCTGCGCAACCTGATCGGGAAGGATGTCGTTTCATGCCGCGTGGAAGAACGCGACCAGCACGGGCGCCTGCTCGCCTATTGCGCGGCGGGTGGCCGCGATCTCAATCGCGGCATGGTATCGTCGGGCATGGCCGTCGCCTACGGCGGTTACGTGCGCGAGGAAGGGGAGGCCAAGGCGAGCAAGCGCGGCCTTTGGGCGTCCGAGTTCACGCGGCCGCGGAATTGGCGCGACGAGCACCGGTCTGGCGGTGATCGCGGTTGAGGCGGCTTACGGGTTCGATCGCGGGTTCCCGCTGTTCCTGCGTTGTGGGTTCGCTGGCTGATAGCGCCGCGAGGCGCACGCGATCGGCCTGAGCTTCCAGTTCGTCGCGCAGGAAATCGAGTTCCAGGCCGGCCCTTTTCAGCGTGGCGAGGACGTCATCAACCGGTGTGGCGCGTGCCGTGATCGCGGCCCAGACGATGGCCGCGCGCTGACCGGATGCGCAATAGGCCAGCACGGGACCGGCGTCGCCCGCGAGTACCGGCGCGGCGCTGTTCAGCACATCGTCAGTCAGGACCTCGAACTTGGTCGTGGGCACGTGATGGTATGCCAGCCCGGCTGATTGGGCCGCTTCGCGCGCATCGTCGCTCGCGAGCTGATTACGGCTTTCGCCATCGGGGCGAAAATTAACGACGGTGGCGAACCCGGCAGCCTTTACGGCCGCGAAATCCGCCTCTCCGAGCGCGCCTGCGATAGCAACGCGGTCGGTCAATTGCTTGTGCTGCGGCATGAATCTGACGTTTGGTTGGCCCTGTTTATAGTCCGAAAATATGCCGGTACGGGCGGTTCGCGACAAGGCGCAAGTGGCCGCAGAGAAGAAAAAAATACTAATTCTCTGCCAATCAGGCTAACATGAGAAAATCGTTCCCCGCATATTGGCGGGTTAAAGCAAATAATGTTCTCAAGGCCGAGGTGGCTGTGTTGGACGAAATGGACGTCAAAATTCTCCGCATCCTGCAGCAGGACTGCACCCGGCCGGTTGCCGACATTGGGCGCGAGGTCGGCTTGTCAACCACGCCCTGCTGGCGGCGGGTCCAGAAACTCGAAGAGGCGGGCGTGATCAGGCGCCGGGTCGCCATTCTGGACGCAGAACAGGTCAACGCCGGCGTGACCGTGTTCGTGTCCATCAAAACGGACAAGCATTCGCACGAGTGGCTCGAGCGGTTTCATAATGCCGTCGCCGATTTTCCGGAAGTGGTCGAATTCTATCGCATGTCGGGCGAAGTCGATTATCTGCTGCGCGTCGCCGTCCCCGACATCGCCGCCTATGACGAATTCTACAAGAAACTGATCGCGCGCATCGAGATCGCAAAGGTGTCGTCCGCCTTCGCCATGGAGCAGATGAAATACACCACGGCCCTGCCGCTGCAGTTCGCCATCACGTCCGGTGACGGCTAAGCGTTTGCCGCCAATGGCTGCGCGCTGTTCCTAAGCTCAATCTTCGAGCGCCGTGTCATCGAGGCGGGCGATGAGGCTGGACGTATCCCAGCGGGAACCGCCCATTCCCTGGACCTGCTTATAGTAGCGATCGATGAGGCGTGTTGCCGGCAGGCGCGCGCCGTTGCTCTCTGCTTCCTCAAAGCAGATCGCGAGGTCCTTGCGCATCCAGTCGACGGCAAAGCCGAACTCGAACTTGCCCGCGTGCATGGGCTGCCAGCGGTTTTCCATTTGCCAGGATTGCGCGGCGCCCTTGGAAATGGTGGCGATGAGCGCGGCGACGTCGAGGCCAGCGTGTTCGGCGAACTGAATGGCCTCGGCCAAGCCTTGAACGAGGCCCGCGATCGCGATCTGGTTTGCCATCTTGGCAAGCTGGCCGCTGCCTGAAGCGCCCATGTACTGAATCGTGCGGGCATAGGAACGCAGCGCCGGTTCGACCCGATCGAACGCGGCCCGGTCGCCGCCTGCCATCACGGTCAGCACGCCGTTTTCGGCTCCGGCCTGGCCGCCCGAGACCGGACAGTCGAGAAACGATAGCCCGCGCGCGGATGCTGCGCCTGCCAACTCGCGTGCGACGCGCGCCGACGCCGTGGTGTGGTCAACGAAGATCGCGCCGGGCTTCATCGTCGCAAATGCGCCCTCGGGTCCGGATGTGACGCTGCGCAAATCATCGTCATTGCCGACGCAGGCGAATACGAAGTCGCAATCGCGCGCGGCCGCCGCGGGTGTCGGGGCGCTCGCGCCGCCGTGTTGTTTGGTCCAGCTCGCGGCTTTCGCGGGGTTGCGATTGTAGACCGTTACGTCGTAGCCGCCGCGCGTTTTGAGGTGCCCCGCCATCGGGTATCCCATGACGCCGAGGCCGATCCAGGCGACTTTGGCCATCTTTGCTTCTCCTTTTTTCCGTCGCCGGCAGGGGCGCTCAATACGGATAAAGGAGACGGCGTGCCTAAAGCAAACAGGAGGAGCGTGGGCTCCTCCTGTTTGGAGTTTGTCGTCAGGCGGGTGGCTTAATAGCCGGTGTTCCAGCCCCAGCGGCGCCAGCCACCCCAGCCGCTTTGCGGACGTGCGCTCGCAACGCACGTCAGCGAGCCACGGCCGCGGCTGCAATCGACGTACTTGTCCTGGGCTGCCCGCCAGTGGGCGAAGCGTTCGCCGAAGCGATATGAAACTTTCGTGCGCCACGCCTCGATGGCCTGTGCGCGCGCCATGCCCTCGCGCACCTGCGGGTCGCGCCAATCGTTGCCGTAGCTCACCCGCGCCTCGACGCGGGGCAGGCCGAATGTCGGCTGGCCCCAGCCGATCGGCGGACGCGGGCGATAGCCGCCACCGCCGTAGCCGCCGCCGTAGTCGTCGTTGTCATGGTAGCTGCCGCCGCTGTCGACGGGACTGCGGGCATCGACCGGGCTTCTGGCATCGACGGGACTGCGGACTTCAATGCGTCCGTAAGGTTCTGCGTTCGCAATGCTGGCGGCCGAGGGCGTCAGCATGGTGGCGCCGGCAATAACGGCGAGGGTGCGGGTTAACATTTGGATCTCTCCAGGGCCCGGGCGGGTCGTCCGGAGCGGCCCTTGGCTCCGAGCGTGGCGGGGACCCTACCGGCGCGCCTCTGAGCCAGTGCTGAACAGCGACGTCAGCCGCCGTTCATCTGTTCGGAGCGTTTGAAAACCGCGAGATTTGACGGGCCAGGAGGGCGGCCGGTCACTATGGTGACGTGCCGTTATCCCCGTTTCACATTCCGGAAACCATGCCCAGCACG
>CADECN010000154.1 GCA_902825785.1 uncultured Hyphomicrobium sp.
TGCGATCATCTGCATCAGCATGGTGATCGTGAAAGCGCATGCGGCGCTCACGCGCTCATAGCTACGCTAGCGCTGACAGCGACCGCAGAAGTTGGTCGCGCGCCCTGTGTGCACCACGCGTTTGATCTGGCCACCGCAACCGGGTCTTGGACAGAGGTTGCCTTCCCGATCGTAGACCGCGAATTCATTCTGGAAGCTGCCGCTGCCACCATCTGCCTGGCGGTAGTCGCGCAGCGTAGAACCGC
Organism: uncultured Hyphomicrobium sp.; assembly: GCA_902825785.1. Taxonomy (GTDB): domain Bacteria; phylum Pseudomonadota; class Alphaproteobacteria; order Rhizobiales; family Hyphomicrobiaceae; genus Hyphomicrobium_B. The sequence goes on from CADECN010000154.1 coordinate 246, forward strand.
CGGCAGCGAGCGCCGCGGCAAGGACGTCCTTGATCGCCGGCACCAGGCGCCGCGCTCGCTCTGTTGGGCGACCGGCTGCATCGCTCAAGGATGAAGCGACACGGTTGGGTGACAAGCCGGCGCGGTGCAGGGCTTCGGACACGTAGATATTGCCGAGGCCGGCGATGATGCGTTGGTCCATAAGTAGCGTCTTGAGATTGACCTTCTTGGCGTGCGCGCGGCGCGCGAGATACTCCGGCGTCAGATCACTGCCGAGCGGTTCGACCCCCAGACCATCGAACAGCGGATGGAATTCGCGTTCCACGGCGGGAATAAGCAGCATGAAGCCAAAACGGCGCGGGTCGTTGTAGATCACGCGGGAACCGCCAGCGAGGCGCATCTCGACATGGTCGTGGCGAGGGTCGGATTGCGCGTCATAGACATATTGACCCGGAACATGCGCTTCGTTGCCGGTGACGATGGTGAAGCGGCCGGTCATGCCGAGGTGCATGATAAGATCGTCGCCGCTCGAGAGTGCGGCTATCAGGTACTTGGCCCGCCGCTCCAGCGCGTTCACCGTCTTGCCAGAGACGCGCTCGGCGAAGTTCTCCGGGAACGGGAAGCGCAGATCCGGCCGGCGCACCTCGACGCGCGCGATCCTGCGGCCGACGAGCGCAGGCGCGAGGCCCCGCCGGACCGTTTCAACCTCCGGCAGTTCAGGCATGTGGCGGTTGCCGCGTTGACGCTGTCATTGCCCCCTCATAGCGCGGCTCGCGGCCGTCAGCTATTGTCGCGCCATGGATGAATGGCAGCAAAAGACCGCGGACGGGAAAGCATCCTTTGGGTTCCGCGAGGTTTCCGAAGGCGACCGGCAAGGTCTCGTCAACCAGGTGTTCGCAACGGTCGCAGAACGCTACGACCTGATGAACGACCTGATGTCGGGTGGATTGCACCGACTTTGGAAGCGCGACTTCGTCTCGCTCATCAATGCCCCACGCGGCGACCAGCCCTTTCGCCTGATCGACGTGGCGGGCGGTACGGGCGATATCGCGCTGCGCTATGCGGCGCAAAGCGGTCCGAACGCGACGGCGGTGATTTGCGATATCAGTGCCGAGATGCTCGATGTCGGTCGCCGGCGCGTTGAAGCGGCGGGGCTTGCCTCACGCATCTCCTGCGTCGAGGGAAATGCCGAAGCGCTGCCCTTTGAAACGGCGACATTCGATGCCTATACGATCGCCTTCGGCATCCGCAACGTCACACATATCGAAAACGCATTGGCCGAGGCTTTCCGTATCCTGAGACCGGGCGGCCGCTTCCTGGTATTGGAATTCTCGGAATGCCAGGTTCCGCTGCTCGACCGACTGTACGACTTTCACTCATTCGAGGTCATACCGCGGCTGGGTAAAGTCGCCGCCGGCGCGGAGGAGCCCTACCGATATCTCGTCGAGAGCATACGGCGTTTCCCCCGGCAGGAAGCCTTTGCGACAATGATTCGCGAGGCCGGATTCGAGCGGGTCAACTACCGCAATTTGACGGGCGGCATTGCTGCCATACATTCAGGCTGGAAGATCTAATCGGCCACACTTTCCCGCAGTTTTTTTGATGTCCCCTGGTTGCTTTATTGACCGCGCCAATGCGGGCGGCATAGCTTGCGCGCCGGGGATGATCTTTCGGTTTTTGGAGGAGAAGGGCACATGAAATCGACAATTCTTGCAGGCATTACTTTGGCACTTGCGGCTTCGCTCAGCGCTGGCGCCGCCAACGCGGGCTGCGTCAACAAGGGCGCCGTCGCCACCGCCGGTTCTGAATCTTCGGCGAAATGGTACGCACTTGAGACGATGGTGCAGTCGGTGAGCTGGGGCCTGTGGCCCGGTTTCGTCGCCACCAATAAGGTTGAAGGCTACAACGTCGTCAACGAGCGCTACCGCTGCAAGCCCGACGGCGGGCAGATCACCTGCCACGGTCGCGCGACCTTCTGCACGAAGTAATATCATTTAGTGCGATGAACGATGAGCGCCCGGCGAGATCAGCCGGGCGCTTTCGCGTTGTAAGGGCGCGTACTGCGGGCTGGTCAGTCCGGCTGCCGTTTCTGCCCCAGAGCGGGACAGTCGGTTTACCGTCTTTACCCCACGCCGTGGCATCGCTTGACCTTCCCCCCATGAACCCCAATGTGCGGCCTGAGCGCCCCGGCCGATCGTCGGTCGGGCCAAGGTTGGTCACGTCTTCATGCCCGGTGCCGTTCTGAATTCGCTGCGACTTGCGCGCGCCGCGCTCGTCCTGGCGCAGCACGGCGTGCGCTTCGTGCCAAAGGGCGTGCCGGTGCCACTCCCGCTCAAGCTGGCGCGGGCGGCGACGCTGCCGATCCGGCTCGCGGTCGCGCCGTTTCGGCGGCGCGAGCCCCAGGCCGAGCGTGTCGCGACGGCGCTGACTAGTCTTGGCCCGAGCTACGTGAAACTTGGGCAATTTCTCGGCACGCGCGCCGACGTGATCGGTCCAGAACTCGCGACCGACCTCAGGCAACTGCAGGACAAGGCGAAGCCATTTTCAATGGCGGAGGCGCGCGAGGCGGTCGAGCGAGCGCTCGGCGGCAAGCTCGAAGATCATTTCGTCGAATTCGGTCCGCCTGTCGCCGCCGCCTCCATCGCGCAAGTGCACAAGGCCTACGTTCTGGAAGGTGGCGTCAAAAAGCCGGTCGCCGTTAAAGTGCTGCGGCCGGATATCGAGAAGCGGTTTTATCGCGACCTCGACAGCTTCTTCTTCGCCGCACGTTTGATCGAAAAATACTATCCGCCAGCGCGCCGCCTGCGACCCGTTGCCGTGGTCAGCAATCTAAAACACACCACGGACCTGGAAATGGATTTGCGGCTTGAAGCCGCCGCCATTTCCGAGATGGCCGGGAACATCGGAGACGACGAGAAATTCCGCGTCCCTGCGGTCGACTGGAGGCGCACCGCCAAGCGGGTGCTGACGCTCGAGTGGATCGACGGAACGCCGATCTCCCACCGGGACACATTGGCTGCCAAAGGATTCGATACGCAGGCCCTAGGCCTTACCGTGATGCGCTCGTTTCTGCGCCATGCCATGCGCGACGGCTTTTTCCACGCCGACATGCACCAGGGCAACCTGTTCGTCGACGACGCCGGTACGGTCGTGGCCGTCGATTTCGGCATCATGGGGCGGCTTGGTACCCAGGAGCGGCGTTTCCTCGCCGAAATCCTGCACGGGCTCATCACGCGCGACTACTACCGCGCCGCAGCCATTCATTTCGAGGCCGGCTACGTCCCGCCGCATCACACGGTCGAGGAGTTCGCGCAGGCCATGCGCGCCATCGGAGAGCCAATCCATGGACGCACGGCGGAAGAAATATCCATGGCCGATTTGCTCGGCCAGCTCTTCGCTTACACGGACGTGTTCGACATGGAGACGCGGCCCGAGTTGATTCTGCTGCAAAAGAGCATGGTCATCGTCGAGGGTGTGGCGCGCGATCTTGACCCTGGGCTCAATGTCTGGACCGCCGCCGAGCCCGTTGCGCGCGAATGGGTCGAAGACCATCTGGGATTGCTCGGCCGATTGAAGGACGCAGGCGCGGGTGCGCAGACGGTCGGGGAACTCCTGATGCGCAGCCCTGGCCTTTTGAAGCGGGCCGAGCAAGCGGCGCTTGGCCTTTCCGAGATGGCGCGGTCTGGCGTGCGGCTTGACGACGAGACGATCGCGAAAATCGCCGCCGAACGCAACTCGCGCCGGATATGGCGCGACGGTGCAATATGGATCATCGCGCTCGCGCTCGTGGCCATCGCGCTCAGACAATTCGGATTCATCTAAGGCCGGCAAATGCACGTTAACGCGTGCAGGGAACGCGGGTGTGGCTGTTTGCGTTTCACCTCGAGAATGCGCGTCTAAGAGGTGCCTATGATCGAAGATCGCAAACCCGCGGACCGAGACCCTAATCCGGAACGTCCGCGCAATCCGATGGAGCCGCCCGCGACACCGGACGGAAATCCGCCGCGCCGGCGCGACCCAACCGAGTTGCCTGACATCACGATCGAAGACCCACCGCCGGCCGATGGAGCGCCAACACCGGTTGAAACGCCGAACGAAGACAAGTGATCGATCGCTAGCGGCGCGGACCCAGCAGGTGCGTGCCGTGGGCTATGGTGGCCGTCGCCCTCATCGAGGCCGCGAGAAAAACAACTTCGGCAATCTCGCCTTCGGTGACGCCGGCGTTGATCGCGTTCGTGCGATGGATTTCCAGGCTGTAGGGACATTGGGTGGTTAATGCGACGGCGAGCGCGATGAGCTCTTTGTAGCGACGCGGAATGGCGCCCGCCGCCATGGCCGAGCGATCGAAATTCTCGAACGCGTGCATTGAGGCGGGTGCCAGCGACTTGATGTGCGGCAGGTTCGCCAGATTGGCAGTTTCGTACATATTCGGGCTCCCTCAAAGCGTCGATGCAATCCGTCAATTGACTCGCACCGTCGTGCCGTTCAGATGGCAGGTCAAGCGCGGCAAGAAAGACCGCGCGCCCTGACTGGAGCTTACGATATGGCCGCGCGACCGCCCCTTCCGCCTTTCACACGCGAGACCGCAATCCAAAAAGTCCGGCTCGCGGAAGACGCTTGGAACTCACGCGATGCCGAGCGTGTCGCACTTGCCTATACCGAGGATAGTCAATGGCGAAACCGCGCTGAATTTCCGGTCGGTCGCGAAGAGATCGCGGCGTTCCTCAAACGCAAGTGGGCGCGCGAACTCGACTATCGCTTGATCAAGGAGCTCTGGACTTTTGCCGACGATCGAATCGCGGTGCGCTTTGCCTACGAGTGGCACGACGACAGCGGGCAGTGGTTCCGCTCATACGGAAACGAGAACTGGGAGTTCGACGAGACCGGACTGATGCGGCGGCGGTTCGCGTCCATCAACGATTTGCCCATCCCGGACGCCGAGCGCAAATATCACTGGCATTCGGGGCGGCGACCCGACGATCATCCGGGATTGTCGGAACTTGGTCTTTAAAGGCGGCAGGCATGCGCCGTCGCAGATTTCAAAGAGGAATGCGGTGAGTCATACGGTCGTCAGGTGCATTTGCGCCATCGGTCAATCCGGCCAGCTCGGGCTCAACGGTCATCTGCCGTGGGAGGGCAACCCGGGGCGTCCATTCGTCGAGGACGTGGCACGCTTTTTTGAGATCACGAAAGGGCATGTGCTTCTGGCCGGCCCCAAGACGATCGGATCGGTACCGAAGTTCGCTTTCGAGGACCGCACGATCGATGTCATCCGCTCGTCGATGCGGCCGGAGGATGTCTTGAAGAAATACCACGGTCGCGTCGTGTTCATAGGCGGTGGCCCGCCGGTCTGGGACGTTTACGCGCCGTTTATCGAGCATTGGGACGTCACCAAGCTTCCCTACGATGGCCCAGCCGATCGCTGGTTCAAGCCGGAGTGGATGGTTGCGGCGAAGAAAAAACCGTGAGCGTCCTGCGCCTCAAAACAGGTGCGCCGCGCCGAGAACACTCTCAGGGCGCGGCGCGAACCATGCGGTCAACCGAAACTTAGTAGCGGTCCCAGCGGTTGTAGTGACGATCGCGCTGGTGGCGATGGCTGTGCTGGTAATCGTAACGATCGCGGTTGCGGAAGCGCCAGCGGTTGTGGTGGTGGTGACGCCACCAGTTGTGGCGATGTCGCCAATGGCGATGCCGATAGTGTACGAGCTGGACGCCATCAGCCTGCTGGGTCACACCAGCAGGTGCTGCGCTGTACGGGGCAGCGCTGGCCGGCGCGCCGGCGAAAGCAAGCGCGAGAAACGCTGCAGCACCGGCCGTTGCGATGATTCTTTTCATTTTGACACTCCTGTCTCCGCGCGGGTCTTTGCCAACGCACCGCCATTCAAGCCTGTCACAACGGAACCTGGCCTGAATGATGCGTTCAGGAGCCATTCACCTGATCGCCGCAGTCGAGCCGTCCGCTCACCGACCACAACGTTAGGAATGCCGCGATGACGGACGATCCGTACAATTTGAAGAGGTTTCTCACGGCGCAGGAGACGATCTACGCGATGGTTTGCGGCGAACTTTCCCGCTGTCGCAAGACCAGCCACTGGATGTGGTTCATCTTCCCGCAAATCATCGGACTGGCAAACAGCCCTAGGTCTTTGAAGTTCGCGATTAGATCGAAGGACGAGGCTACGGCATATCTGGCGCACCCGATTCTTGGCGCGCGGTTGGTTGAGTGCACGAACCTTGTCGGCCGATGTGAGGGATCAAGCGTCGGCGATATTTTTCCCTATCCGGATGATATGAAATTTCACGCGTGCCTGACGTTGTTCAACGAGGTTTCAAGTCAGGCCGCGTTTGCATCGACGCTGGAGCGGTTCTTCGGCGATAAATCGCACCGGCCGACTTTGGACATTCTTGCGAAGCTCTAAGCACCGCCCACGCACGGCAGGCGGTGCATCTGGTCGCGTTGACCCTTCAGCTATTTTGCCACGAAGCTCTCGTGGAAGGCGGCGCCGCTCGCGGGCGAAGACGCGAAATAGAAGGCTCGCGCGCTGTCGCGCACTTCGAGGCGGACGTCACTCTTCAATGCGTCCTCCTTCACTTCGCCTCGTTTCGCGTCGGCGAGAAACGCCTTGACGAGTTCGGCCGTCGGGGCGGCATCCGATTTCTCGCCTTTTTCGCCGATCGCTTCCGTCGCCGCGGCTTGAAGCTGCTTGTTCCACATCTTTCGGAAGAGGCCGTTCGAGGAATAGACGTCGGCGCTGTTCAACCTGCCGTTGACCGCGAAGGCGTAACCGACGATGTCGGCGCCGTTTTCGCCGGCGGCCTGCAATGCGTCTATGTAAGCCTGCCGAACGGCTTTGAGCTTCTCATTTTCCAACGACAGCTGGAGGCTGGATGCGGACGCGGACGCGGCCACATCGGCATTCAGGCTGCCCGACAGCTTCTGCTGCGTTTTTGCGACTGACGACCAGACATCCGACTGGCGCGAGTAGCCGCCGCGCTCGCGATCGGGGCGGATACCCGCCGTCGCCGCGACCTCGCGCGGGGCCTTCATGGCGAGCTTTGCTTCGCGCGAGGGCACGGATTCGTAGGAACTGGCGAAGCGTGCGACGCTCTCGGTTCCGCGCGCTGACCAGCGCCCCTGCTCGACGCAGAATGCCGCAAGCGGGACCTCGCCCGACTTGGGCTGAATAACGAGGCTTGAGGTAATCACGCGATCCTGCTTGCCACCTTTCACGATGTCGCCCGATTGGATGAACACCGCGTCGTCGCCCGTATTCTCTATTTTGAGTTCATTGACGCTCTCAGTCTCGATTACGCGGACGCGGCCCTTGTCGATGGCCTCGCTGAGTGTGAGCGGCACGGGGCCAGCGTCGCTCTTGCCGTGAATGAAATAGACGGTGAGGTTTTCGTGGATGTGCGGTCCGGAGATGCGCACGTCTGTCTCGGCTGCTTCTGCTTCAGGAACAAAGAAAGGAAACGTGCTCGCGGCGATCGCTGCCAGAGCAAGAAGTTGAAAACGCATGGCATCACCATTGGTTTGGCATACGGTCACAACTTGCGCAGCGATTTTGGCTCCGCCTCGGCGACCCGGTGTCGGGACGGAGAGCGAGGCGTGGCGTCATGATGGCTGCGGGCTCGCTTGCCAGCCTCTCGAGGCAGATAAGCGAGCCACCGCGCACATGAGACGAGGCTGCTGAGCGTTTCCTTTGCGGCGCCGGTCTAGACCGTCCACGGCGCGGCGGCGCGATCGATGCCATAGCGTTTGATGGCATCGTCGACGATGCGGGGCGGGATTGCGCCTTCCTTGGCGAGTGACGCGAGTGCCGCGATCACGACGTTGGCGCGGTCGACCTCGAAGAAGCGGCGAAGTGCGACGCGGGTATCGCTGCGGCCGAAGCCGTCAGTTCCGAGCGCGGTGAATGGCGCTTCCACGTAAGAGCCGATGAGCTGGGCGTAGGCGCGGACATAGTCCGACGCGGCAATGATTGGCTTACGGCCCGGCAGGCAGGTTTGCAGGTGGCTGATAATCGGCTTTGTCACCGGATTGAGCCTATTGGTTCTCTCTGTCTCACGCGCTTCACGCGCCAATTCGGAATAGCTG
>CADECN010000155.1 GCA_902825785.1 uncultured Hyphomicrobium sp.
TTGAGGTTGCGGTCGTTGCGGCTGGTTGCAGGCCCGACGAGGGCACGCGCAAAGGCGAGATCCGTGAAGACGTCATCGCCTACCTCAAAGGATTAGCCGTCGCTGATCTTGAGGGCGGACGTCGGTTCCAGCTGCTGCGCGAGCAACTCGATGATCGGGCGCGCGTGCGCGGACGCGGTGTGGTGCTCGGGATTCTGATTAGCGGGCTCGTCGTGCAATGACGTGGCGCTTGTCTGCCAAGTTTGCGCTCGCCGGGCTCGTGCTCGCGGTGGCTTCATCGTCGGCGTTCGCGCAAGCCATCAATCTTGAGCAGTATCTTCCGACCGGTGATCCGACGGTTGCCGGACGCATCGTCCAGCTCATGGTGGTGCTGACCGTCCTGTCGGTCGCGCCGGGGCTGCTGATGATGGCGACGTCATTCACCCGCTTTATCGTCGCCCTTTCCTTCCTGCGCGCCGGCCTTGGTCTGCAGACGACGCCAAGCAACCTCGTGCTCATTAGCTTGGCGCTGTTTCTGACCGCCTTCGTGATGGGGCCGACGTTCGAGCAGGCCTGGAACGAGGGCGTCAAGCCGATGATCGAGAACCGGATCCAGCCGGAAGAGGGCTATCAGAAGACGACGGCGCCATTTCGCGCCTTCATGAAACTCAACGTGCGCGACAAAGACCTTGAGACTTTCCGCGGTATGGCCGAGGAGCGATTCAAGGGTACGCCGCTGGCGGAGGATGATTTCCGCATATTGATTCCGGCATTCATGGTGTCGGAGCTTCGACGTGGATTCGAAATCGGCTTTCTGATCGCGCTGCCGTTCATCGTCATCGACCTTGTCGTTGCAACTGTTCTCATGTCACTCGGCATGATGATGATGCCGCCAACTGTGCTGTCATTGCCACTTAAGGTGTTGTTTTTCGTCATGATCGATGGTTGGACGCTTCTCGTCGGCGCCCTCACGAAGTCGTATCTGACATAGCGCTGCAGCGGCAACCTGAGCCAATTGCAGCCGGCGAAAGCAAAAAATGATTCCGCTATGCGGACTGAGTAAGAAATAAGAAACAACTCTGCCGTATCCGTTGTCACTGGCAGAGTGACTCAAACGCGTCACAGGCATGAAGCCGCCCTGTCAAGCCGGTCGAGCCGGCATGTCCCGTTTTGCGTGTTCATGAGTAGAAGGACAAAGGGACATGGGTATGAGCAGCATCAACACCAACTATGCCGCCGTTACGGCGCTCCAGAATCTCCAGATTACGTCGAAGGAAATGCTTTCGACGCAAAATCGCATTTCTACCGGTCTGCGCGTTGCGACCGCCGAAGACAACGCCGCTTACTGGTCCATCGCGACCACGATGCGCTCGGACAACAAGGCGCTTTCGACCGTTCAGGACGCTCTCGGCCTCGGCAAAGCGACCATCAACGTCGCCTATACGGCGATGAACAGCTCGATCGACGTCACGTCGGAAATCAAGGCAAAGCTGGTTGCTGCTCGCGAGCCGGGCGTTGACCGCACCAAGATCCAGACGGAAATCAAGGAACTCCAGAACCAGCTCAAGAGCATCGCCGACTCGGCGACGTTCTCTGGCCAGAACTGGCTCTCGGTCGATTCTTCGGCTTCCGGCTACAACGCGACGAAGACGATCGTTTCGTCGTTTACGCGCTCGGCCGCCGGCACCGTTTCGGTCGGCACGATCAGCATCGATACGTCGGTCACCAAGCTGTACGACTCGTCGTCGGCTGCCAACGGCATCCTCGACGCGTCTCGCGACTCGACGGGCGCTGTTGCTACAACCGGCACGGCACTGTCGTCGATGGACATCAGCGCGCTGACGGACAGCACGACCGACCTGACCACGCTCGACGGCTACATCAAGGCCGCCGACGCAGCAGTCAAGGAAATGACGGCTTCGGCCACCAGCCTTGGTTCGCAGAAGCAGCGCATCAACATGCAGAGCGACTTCGTGAGCGCCCTCAAGAGCGCCATCACGGAAGGTATCGCTCAGCTGGTCGATGCCGACATGAACGAAGAGTCGACGCGCCTGCAGGCCCTCCAGGTCAAGCAGCAGCTCGGCGTTCAGGCGCTCAGCATCGCCAACCAGTCGAGCCAGAACATCCTCTCGCTCTTCCGCTAAAGACTGATGCCTGGCGCCACTAGGCGCCAGGCTACTCTTCCCTAATCCCCAAGTCCCGACGACTACAGCGATCGCCACATCGCTGAGGCTCACGCTGCCGTGTGAGCGTCTGGTCGCGCCCATCGCCGCTCCCACGGGCGCGACCAGTCCTCGTCCTGCTCTCGTGTCACCCCGGCACAAGGTTGCCTCACTAGCGTCCTTAGACGACATGTCGGGACCGAGGCGATGGATTGGCGACAGCTTTCCGGCGTTATTAGTGGCTTGCAAGCTCTGGGCAAGCAACGGCTGATTGCGCTCGCGGTCGCGGGCCCAGCCGTTTTTGGCCTGATCACGCTCGGCAGTTTTTACGGAACGCGCGCAAGCTTCGAGACACTCTACGTTGGTCTCACGCCGCAGGACGTCAGCCGTATGGGTGCGGTTCTCTCGGAGGCCGGCATTCCCTTCGAGGCCAGCCAGGACGGGACCAAGATCGGTGTTCCGATGGCGCAGGTCGCGCAGGCACGCGCCATGCTCGCGGAAAAAGGTCTGCCCGGAAGCCCGACTGCCGGGTATGAGCTGTTCGACAAGCTTGGCGCGCTGGGCCTCACTTCTTTCATGCAGCAGGTGACGCGCGTGCGCGCGCTCGAAGGCGAACTCGCTCGTACAATCCAGAATTTAAAGGGCGTCAAGGCGGCGCGCGTTCACCTTGCCCTTCCTGATCCAAATACCTTGAAATCCAAGCGGCCGGCGCCGTCGGCATCCGTTATCATCCGTACCGATGGCGTAGCGGAACCGGGCGTTGCGCGCGCGATAAAGCACTTGGTTTCCGCCGCCATTCCCGAAATGGTGCCTGACCAAATCAGTATCGTGGGTACGGACGGCCAGCTTCTCGCGGGTGCAGCGGACGCCTCGAGCGAGACTTCATCGAAGATGATCGACCTTGAGCAACAGGTCGCTCGCCAAATCCAAGAGAACGTTGCGCGTACGCTTTCGCCTTATCTGGGTCTGGGCAATTTCGAAGTGAGTGCGGTCGCGCGACTCAACATCGACAAGATCCAATCGAGCGAGACGGCGTATGACCCCGACAAGCGGGTCGAGCGATCGACGCGCGTCGTAAAGGAGAACGAGAGCTCTCAGGATAGCGCAGGCCGCGGAACCGTCGGCGTCGACCAGAACATTCCGAACGAAGCCGGTTCCGACGGCGGCAAAGACCAGAACAAGCGCGCCCAAGACCGGCGCGAAGAGACGACGAACTACGAAGTCAGCAGCAAGTCATCCTCGGTCGTCAGCGAGGGATACCGCATCTCCAACCTATCCGTGGCGATCGTGGTCAATCGTAAGCGCTTCGGCGAGATCGCGGGCAAGGAGCTCGGCGACGAGGACATCAAGAAGCAGGTTGGAGAAATCGAACGGCTGGTTCAGTCGGCCGCCGGCATCGATTCCAAACGTGGCGACAAGATCGACGTCGCCGCGTTTGATTTTGCGAGCGAACCGGTCGTCGGCATGACGGATGAGACCAGCGCGTGGGCGCCGATGCTCTTCAGTCTTCTGGGTGTGCTTATCAAGTCGGTCGCGGTCATTGCCGTCGCGGCAATCGTGGTGTTCGCGGGCTTGAGGCCGGCTTTGCGGACGATCATGGCGGGCTCTCCGGGCGCGGCGAGCATCGGCGCGCTGGGAGCGCCGGCTCTCGCCGGAATGCCCGGCAATGGCCCCACGCTCGAAATTCCCGAGATGGCGTCGCCACTGTTAGAGGTCGACAATCCGTTCGCCGGTCCGCTGGATAGTTCCAATTTCGGCCTCGGTCTACCGCGTGGTATTCCGAACGGACCGGTAGAACGCCTCGTCGGCATTTTTGAGCGTGAGGAAGAACAAGCGACAGCGGTTCTCAAACACTGGGTGCGCGGCGGATGAACCGAACGGCGCGCTCTCTTGCCTTCTCCAAGCTCGCGGAGTTTGCCCCGCTCGCCGGGGCGGAGGGCGGCTACGTCAATACGGGGCTCATAGAGGTCAGCGCTTGTGAAGCGATGATCGAGACGGCGACCCAGGAGGGCCTGCAGCGCGGCTACGATGTCGGTCGTGCCGAGGCCATGGCGGAAGCGGATGCCCGGTACGCCCAGCTTGAGGCATCATTTTCCGAACAGATCGCGCAAGAGCGGGCGCGATGGATGGGCGAGATCGGCCTGCGGCTGGCTGAGGACGTTGCGAGCAACAGGTCCGTGCTGGCACAGGAACTTTGTCAAAAACTTGCGACGATTCTCGAACCTTGGATCGACCAGCAGATTCGGCGCCGATCGCTTGAGGATCTTGAGCGCGCCGTGCTGCGCGTCGCATCGGAGGGCTCCAAGCTTATCGTCAGAGGTCCTCAAGATCTGGTCGAGCATGTTCTGGCCTGTCTGAGCGAACGCAATCTCACTGCGGAGGCGATTGTCGCCCCTGACGCCGCGCTTCAGCTTTCCATCGACGAGACGATGATCGCGCATCACCTCGAGCAGTGGATGGCGGATCTCAAGGCGGTGGCGGCATGAGCGGTCAAAGCCAGGACGTAACCGTCCAGCCCCTCGTTATCGTGCGTCGCCGCCGCGGTACGGAAGAATCGCATCATGGCGGTGTCTGGAAGATCGCCTATGCCGACTTCATGACGGCCATGATGGCGTTCTTCCTTGTCATGTGGCTCATCAATGCGGCGGACCGGCAGACGATCGTGCAAGTTGCCGCGTACTTCAACCCGATGCGATTGACCGATCGAACCGAGGTCACGAAAGGCCTTCAGAACCAAAACGAGACCGATTCGAAGGTTGATGAGAAACAGGAAGGCAAAAACGCATCAAAGTCAGAAGACGAAACCAAGGCCGAGCACATCAAGACCGACAAGGCGGAGATCGGTCCAACGGCGGTCTCGCCGGCGGGCGCCTCAAAAGAGCAGGCGCGCGAACACGCCATGTTCGTCGATCCGATGGCGGCGCTTAACGTGCTTGCCAGCAAAGCAAAGCCGAAGCGGATGGCGCGCAGCGCCGGCGAGGCGGCGCGGACACCGCGCGATCCGTTCGATCCGGCCACTAGATTGACGGAGATACCCTCACCGATCACCAAGCCGATCGACGTCAAGAAGCCGGTTCAAAAGCCCATCGACGGCAAATTCCTGCCCGGTCAGGCGATTGCCGAGAAGCCGTCCGAGAAGAGCGACGCGAAGCCCGAATCGGCGAATAGCGACGTGAAGGTCGAAGAGGTCAAACAGCTTGCTGAAGCTATCAAGGCTGCGGCGTCCCAGGCGGCCGACAAGCTTCCCGAAATCGAGGTGAAAGGAACTCCCGAAGGTATCCTTGTAAGCCTCACTGACGATGCCAATTTCGGCATGTTCGAAATCGGATCGGCGAGGCCGCGGCCGGAACTCGTGGTCATCATCGAAAAAATCGCAGAGACACTAAAGACGCACGAAGGTCAGGTCGTCGTTCGCGGACACACGGACGGCCGCCCCTATACAAATGGGATCTACGACAACTGGCGGCTGTCGAGCGCGCGCGCTCAGATGGCACACTACATGCTCGTTCGCGGGGGATTGGAAGAGTCCCGCTTTCTGGGCGTTGAGGGTCGCGCTGATCGCGATCTTAAAGTTTCAAACGATCCCAATGCCGCAGAGAACCGGCGCATCGAAATTCTGCTGAAAAAGGCGGAGCGATGAACACGAAAATCATCGCCTTGGCAGGATTGACCGCAGTGGCGCTGGCGGCCGCGACGGGCGGATATCTCTACCTGCGCGGCGGTGGGAGCGAGTCGCACGAGGTCGCGCTCGCCCATGATCCGGTGTCCCATCAGCCGCGCGCCGAAGACATCCAAAAGATGAACGAGGTTAAGGCTTTTGTCCGAGATCTCGGCCTAGCGCAAGACGGCGTCGCGCAGGGCGTCAAAGACGCCGTTGACCTGCAGGACCATATTATTATCGAGATCGCCGAGACGCTTGACGAGATCGACGTTCAAAACTGGCTGTCGCCGCCAGACTACAACTCTGTGCTGGTCTACGTTTTGAGTGGCGGCGAACCTGACGTGTTGCGCAAGATCGTGGATGCCGGTGCGGGTAGCGAATTCGAACGCAGGCTGGCCGAAGGTGTCCTGCAGTTTGCAGAGAATGATCCGGAAAAGGCGCGTGTATCGCTCGAGATGATCGAGCCACGGCTTCTTGAAGCGCAACTGATGGGGCCCGTCTCGCTCGCGAAGGCGTCCGTGTACGCGAAGAAAGAGCCGGAAAAAGCGATCGCGCTACTGGATGACGCGCGCCTGATCAATCCCCATACGGCCATCGAGGAAGCCGCGATACGGCGTCAGCTGCCGCTTCTCATTCGTAAGGGCGATGTGAGACGGAGCATGCTTCTGGCCACCGACTACATTCATAGATTCGGAAAATCCGCATACAGCAGCAGCTTTCTCGAAGACTTCTCGCGCTTCTACGTTTCGGACGCGAAGCACGACAGCGAGTTTGCCGCGCTACAGTTCAAGGACATGATCGACAGTGCCGCAGACGAGGTTCGCGCCGAGGCGTTCCTCGCAATGTCGCGCGAGGCGCTTCTGAAGGGACGGCTCATTCTCGGCCGCGCGATGGCGCAATCGGCGATCGAAGTGGCGGGTCAGTCGTCCATCATTTACGACCGCGCGCGGCTTTATCTCGCCGCCGCCAATGCGCCGACAGAGAATGCCGCGGCCGCACAAGCGCGTCTTGCGGAGCCGATATTTTCAGGAATGTCCGACGAGGATGTCGAGATCCGTAACGCCGCCAAGGAGGTCGCCGGCTCGGTACTGCGAAAGCCGGATGTTGAACTGGAACGTGTGAAGTCGTCGGGAGTGCTAGCGGATATTCCGAGCGGCAGGATGGCGAGTTCCAACCGCGCACTCGCGCGGGCTCACAATGCGATCAAGGATGTCGACGCGATTATGGCGGAGAGTAATCAATGACAGTGGTGGCGGCGACAGCAGCTCCCGAGATCGCGCCGGCTCCAGTGCGTAACGGACCCAGCAACAAGGGTCGGCAGGGGCAGCTTGCTGGGCACGACGCTAAGGACTCAACGGGCTCAAAGAGTACAAAGACAGCTGGGTCCGAAAGCATTGGCGATCAGTCGACTCGAACCGACAAGGCAGACAATTCCGGGTGTCTGGCTACGGCCGCCTGTTCCGAGGGAGATGAGAGGGGCGCCGGTTTCGACGACGCGATTGATCTGGTCGATAGCGCGACGGATGAGCAGCATGCGGCTGCAAACGCGCTGCCGCCGGTTATCGCCGCGGGTGTCACCCTACCGAAATTCGAGGGCGCGTCGAGCAAGCCACAAACTGATGCTGCGACGGGTGTTCATGGGCACGGTCCTTTGCGTCCCCGCGCCGACTGGCTTGGCATGGGGATTGGCGCGGAAGCTGAGCTCCAAGCAGATGATGCGGTTGTTGGTGCCAATGTGCCGACCGATCAATCTTCCGCAACCGTTCTTGAGCGCGTGCGCGCCTTGAAACTTGAAGAGCTGATGGGGAATGGCGATCCTGGCGCAAGCGTCGATCTGGTGGCAAAGGTCGGAGAGCCACGGGCTCGTGTGAAGGTCGAATCTCAGGAATCGCACTGGAATTTCGCGTCTTCGCCTCAACGCATGAGTTCACGCACGGTCGAAACTCTTGCGGTTGCCGGGACGACCTTGACGCAATCGCAGGCGCGGACTGCCGGTGACGGAAAGCCGACAATTGCCACCAACGATCTAGATTTGGCGTCGCCGTTGGCGTCGGCGCCCGGCGCAACTCCGGCCGGTCGTGCCGGCAACGCAGCGGGCGAGAGCGGCGCTGGACAATCGGACTCCGGCGGCAATCGTCAAGCCAACGGGAGCCAGGCTGGCGATCTGACTCAGCAGTTGCGTCGAACCGCGAGCGCCAAAACAGATGGCCCCAACGCGGTTGCTCAGGCTGGTTTCGCAACGGATGGCGTCAAGTCACCGGCGCAGCAAGTGGCCGATGCGATCGTCAAGGCTTCTCCACCCGCCGGTACGCTATCGGCTGGCGCCGCGGCGACAGCACCGAACGGCGTATTGCGTCGCCTCGATATCAAGCTCGATCCGGCCAACCTAGGTGAAGTCCAGGTCAAGCTGTCTCTTTCCGCGAATGCTTTGACGATCGACATTTCGGCAGCCAATGCCGATACGGCTCAGATGCTGAGCCAAGATCGTAAGCACATCGACC
>CADECN010000156.1 GCA_902825785.1 uncultured Hyphomicrobium sp.
CGCCGCGAGCGCGTGCCGAAGGTACCGCACGGCTAGACGCGTAACCAAAACCAATCTCCACCAAAGGCCAGAGAAATGAACAAGCTGACCCGCACATCCGAACTCGCAACCGTTCAGGTCACTACGGGCCCGATCGCTGGCTCCAGCAAGGTCCATTCGGCACCGCAAATCGCGCCCGACATTCGTGTACCGCTCCGCGAAATCGCTCTATCGCCCGAGAGCGGCGAGACGCCAGTGCGCGTGTACGATTCATCGGGCCCGTACACGGATCTGTCGGAAGCGATCGATATCAATCGCGGCTTGTCGCGCAAGCGCTCGGCGTGGATCATCGAGCGCGGCGGCGTCGAAAGCTACGAGGGTCGCCGTATCAAACCTGAGGACAATGGCTCCGTCACGGGAAGTCACGCGGCGCAACCGTTCCCCATCGAGAACCGTCCGTTTCGCGGTGTAGACGACAAGCCGGTTACGCAGCTCGAATTCGCGCGCGCGGGAATCATCACCAAAGAGATGATCTATGTCGCGGAGCGGGAGAACCTGGGCAGGCAGGCTGCCCTCAACGGCGCCGACGACACGATTGCCGATGGCGATAGTTTCGGGGCTTCGATCCCGTCATTTGTCACCCCGGAGTTCGTGCGCGACGAGATCGCGAGAGGGCGCGCGATCATTCCGGCCAATATCAACCATCCCGAACTCGAGCCGATGATCATCGGCCGCAACTTCCTCGTGAAGGTGAACGCCAACATCGGAAATTCCGCCGTAACCTCTTCCGTTCCGGAAGAAGTCGAAAAGATGGTTTGGGCGATCCGCTGGGGTGCGGATACCGTCATGGATCTTTCGACCGGACGTAACATCCACACGACGCGCGAGTGGATCATAAGGAACGCGCCGGTGCCGATCGGGACTGTTCCAATTTATCAGGCACTCGAAAAGGTCGGCGGTGATCCCGTCAAGCTGTCGTGGGAGGTCTATCGCGACACGCTGGTCGAGCAGTGCGAGCAAGGCGTCGACTATTTCACTATTCATGCCGGCGTGCGGCTGCGTTACGTGCCGCTCACGGCCAGCCGGGTAACGGGCATCGTTTCGCGCGGCGGCTCGATCATGGCCAAGTGGTGCCTTGCGCATCACAAGGAAAGCTTCCTCTACGAACACTTTGACGAAATCTGCGACCTGATGCGCCGCTATGACGTGTCGTTCTCGCTCGGGGATGGGTTACGTCCCGGTTCTATTGCGGACGCCAACGACCGGGCGCAATTCGCGGAACTCGAGACACTTGGGGAACTGACACAAATTGCCTGGCGAAAGGGCTGCCAAGTGATGATCGAGGGGCCCGGCCACGTGCCGATGCACAAGATCAAGGTCAATATGGAAAAGCAGCTCGCCACGTGCGGCGAGGCGCCATTCTATACGCTCGGGCCACTCACGACCGATATCGCGCCCGGCTATGACCACATTACATCGGGTATCGGTGCCGCCATGATCGGGTGGTTCGGGACGGCGATGCTCTGCTACGTCACGCCCAAGGAACACCTGGGCTTGCCCAACCGAGACGACGTCAAGACGGGCGTCATTACCTACAAGATCGCCGCGCATGCGGCCGATCTCGCCAAGGGCCACCCGGCGGCGCAATTGCGCGACGACGCGCTATCGCGCGCGCGCTTTGATTTCCGCTGGCAGGACCAGTTCAATCTGTCTCTCGATCCTGATACGGCGCAGAACTTCCATGACGAAACGCTTCCCAAGGAGGCCCACAAGGTCGCCCACTTCTGCTCAATGTGCGGGCCGAAGTTCTGCTCGATGGAGATTACCAAGCAGGTGCGCGACTACGCGGCCAAGCTGAACGAGGCGGGAGTGGAAATCGCCGAGGAAACGACCGTCGTCGATCCGGAGTCGGGGATGGCGGAGATGAGCGAAAAGTTCAAAGCGCTCGGTGGCGAGCTTTATCCGCCGGTTCGCGATACCCGAAAATCATGAGCGTCTAGCGCTGCCACCGATCGAACGGCTTAAACGATGCGCACAAAACGCGCGCGACTCCGGACACGGGCTTTCTCAGCCTCGACCTCGCGGTCTCGCGGCGGCCGGGTTGTCTCAAGCGCCGAAAGAAGCGTTGCGACGGTGGCGGCTACTTCGTCCACCGCCGTTGAAAACGCGGGCTCGTTAGTCTGTGACGGCGCGTTGTAGCCGGATACCTTGCGGACGAACTGAAGCGCGGCAGCGCGGATTTCAGCGTCCGTCGCGGGTGGATCGAAATTGTACAGCGTTCGAATGTTCCGGCACATACGCGCCTCCTTACCGGCGCGGGTTCCGTTCTTGCGCCTACGCTTTCAATTTATACCCAGTCTTGAACATCCATGAGATGATCGCAAGGCAGACGGCCAGAAAGACCAGCGTCATTGCTACGCTGATACCCACGTTCACGTCGGAGATTTCGTAGAAACTCCAGCGGAACCCGCTGATCAGGTAGACTACCGGATTGAAGAGTGAAACGGTCTGCCAGAACTCCGGCAGCATCTTGATCGAATAGAATGTGCCGCCAAGAAACGTCAGTGGAGTGACGATCAGAAGCGGGATGACCTGCAGCTTCTCAAAGCCGTCAGCCCAAATGCCGATCACAAAGCCGAGCATGCTGAATGTTATGGCCGTCAGCACCAGGAAGGTGATCATCCAGAAGGGGTGCGCGACGTGGATCTCCACGAACGCGGCGGCAGTCGCGAGAATAATAAGCCCCAAAATGATTGACTTGGTCGCCGCCGCGCCGACGTAACCAATCACGATTTCAAGCGGCGATACGGGTGCTGACAAGAGCTCATAGATGGTTCCGGCAAAACGCGGAAAGTAGATGCCGAACGACGCGTTCGAAATGCTTTGCGTTAGCAGCGACAGCATGATGAGGCCCGGCACGATAAAGGCGCCGTAACTGATGCCTTCGATCTGCTGTATCCGGCTCCCGATCGCGGCGCCGAAGACGACGAAGTACAGCGATGTCGAGAGAACTGGGGAGACGATGCTCTGCATAACGGTGCGCCAGGCGCGTGCCATCTCGAATTTGTAGATTGCCTTGACTGCATAGATGTTCATTTGGTCGATGCCACCAGATCAACGAAGATGTCCTCGAGCGAACTCTGAGACGTTGCCAGATCCGTGAAAGTGATGCTGGCGTCGGCAAGATCCCTAAGCAGCGCCGTGATGCCGGTGCGGCCCGCTTGCGTATCGTAAGTGAACGTCAGTTCCTTGCCGTCGTCCGATAGTGCAAGATTGTGGGCGGCAAGCGCTTCCGGTACGGCGCCGAGCGAATTCGACAGGTGCAGCACCAGTTGCTTCTTACCCATCTTGCGCATCAATTCCTGCTTATCCTCGACGACGATAATCTGGCCGCGCGCGATAACGGCGACGCGGTCGGCCATTTCCTCGGCCTCTTCAATGTAGTGGGTCGTCAGGATGATCGTTACGCCCGAGGCGCGCAGTTGGCGCACTACCTCCCACATGTCCTTGCGCAGTGAAACGTCGACGCCCGCCGTCGGCTCGTCCAGGAACAAAATGCGGGGCTCGTGCGCGAGCGCTTTGGCGATCAGAAGGCGCCGCTTCATTCCGCCCGATAGCGTCATGATCTTGCTGTCGCGGCGATCCCAGAGCGACAGCTCCCTCAGCACCTTCTCGATATGTGCCGGATCGGGCGGCTGTCCAAACAAGCCGCGGCTGAACGAAACCGAGTTCCCTACGGTTTCGAACGCGTCAGCTGTCAGTTCCTGCGGCACCAGCCCGATGAGCGAGCGAGTGGCGCGATAGTCCGTGATGATGTCGTGACCGGCAACCGTGACCGTGCCGGTGGTGGGTGTAACGATGCCGCAAACGATGCTGATCAAAGTTGTCTTGCCGGCTCCGTTCGGACCGAGAAGAGCAAATATCTCGCCTTCTCGAATATCGAGGTCGACGGTCTTTAAGGCTTGAAAACCAGACTGGTAGGTTTTCGAGAGGCCTTTGACAGAGATGATAGACGTCATGCGCGCGGCTCACCTGACTTTCGAGGTGCCGTTGAAAGCTCGCTGTCCGCCCAAGTCAAGTCCACGCCGTGGCAGAGCCCACGCGCGTGCTCGCTAAGACGCCAAATTCGGAAGCTCGGCAAGCGGCGCGGGCGCCGCTCGTTCGCTCAATAACGTTGGACGTCGACCCGAAAGACGATCTCAGCTTTTTTGTCTTCATAGCCTTCGCGGCGGACTTCGTCGCCGCAGCTATAGGCTTCCGTGAAGCCTTTGACCTTGCAGTTCCGAGTGTCGACCACGAAATCAAGGTCGCGCTTGTTGTCGACGCGATTGATGTCGATCTTGTCGTCGGCCTTGCCAATGTCCTTATCGTAGATCTCCAGGCGAACGTCGACGTCGCGCTTGGAGACGACCTTACTAATCTTCCAATCGGGCTGGGCGATGTTCTGCTGCCGCTTGATGCGGGTGGTGAAAGTCTCGCCGTCTATCGTAACGCGCGCATAGAAATCATCTGGCCCCGCGATCCAGACGTCTGCCGCGTCGAGTGCCGTGAGTTCCGCAATCGTTACTGTCACCTCATATTCCTGTGCAGCTGCGGCGCCACTTAGCGCAGAGATGAGGGCGAACGCAGCGATTAAGGGGCGGCAAAAGGCGACCGACTTCGAAAACGGAAGCATGCACTTCTCCAGATCCGTATCCCGCAAATACCCGTCACGTGCGCATTGGCAAACAGAAGCGTCGTGAACGGCGCCACACTAGCGACCGACCCTGGCAGCTCAATGGAGAATGTTGCGCCTACCATTCAGTTCTCCACCGTTGTTGATGCGTAGGCCACACTTGGTCCTGCACCGTAACCCCTTCCGCGGAAAGGTCCTTTTCAGATGCCGCGAACCATGCGAAGAGCGGGACAGGTTTCAACAATCGAAAGGAGGTGATCCGATGTCGAGTGAGATCAAAGGGGCTGCGGTGTCGTGGTCGCTCGATGCTTCAGACACTCACCTTCTGGGGGAGATCTGAACCGGCGGTCCGGACGCGAATACGCGTCCACGTCGCGATCCATCTCACGGGGCCGCTCGAAGAGAGCGGCCCTTTTTTTGCGCGACTTTCTCGCATGTAGAAGCGTGCCGCAGTTCGACTTGTATGTAACCGAATCACAACACGCTGAGCCAATCCGTCCGCAAGCGAGCGTTTTTCTGTGGAAGAGCTCGGGGACCTATCATAGCGTTGTGCTCGTGGGACAGCTGATCGGGGGATTAGCTGGGGGTAAGAAATTCCCACAAAAGCCGGAAACGTATCGCGTCAGGCTTCAAACCAGTCTTTCGCTATACGATCGCCCAAAGTTCTAGCCAGCGCGCTGTCATGCGTGCAGGCCAAGGAATTGGTTTGCGGCGGGCCCGGGGGGGCCTACAGGGCGTCCAAAGGAAATGGGTGGCAAATGCCACCCATTTCCTTTTGGCGGTTCGATTGGCGCGATAAACGGGCCCGGTTCAGTTCGCTTTACCGAACAGACTATTCAACACGTCCTTTGCGCGCTCCGTAAGCGGCTTGGACGCAGGCGCGGTCGCGCTCGAGGTGTGGTCGTCCGGGAGGGAGGACGTCGTGGAAGGTACCGTCTGGACAGGTCCGGAAGTGGTTGGCGCCGCGGCGTGAGCGGTCGTAGCGGTGGCCGCTCCGGGCGTAGCCGCAGTGTCAGGCTCGTCCACTATGTGGGCCGCGATATTGTCCGTCTCGGACTGCGCTGCGGCCGCGCCTTTACCCGGTGCCGCCGGTGGTGTGGCAGGCGCTGCAGGCGGCTCCGGTGTCGGCTGCTCGTCGGGTGTCGGCTTCCCTTCAATCGTGCGCACGATGCTCGACACCGGGCGCTCCGTGCCCGCCTGCGGCAAGCCTTTTGCGTCCTTCTCGATCTCGGCGTCGAATTCGGCGAGCGTCTCAACCGGCGCCTTCGCCTTCATGTGAACAATCGTATAGCCTTTTTCGCGAAGTCCCTTGAGGAAGATCGGCAGCGCGCGCGCCGTGTTCTTATGGATATCATGCATCAGCATGATGCCCTTACCCGCCTTGTCGAGCTTGTCGAGCATCGACTTGGCCAAAACTTCGGGCTTCTGAAGCTTGAAATCGAAACTGTCGATGTCGGTCGAGAAAACCGCAATGTTGCGTGACGCCAAATGCGCGAGCGTTTCTGGCGAGTCCTTCAACGTCGGAAAGCGGAAGAAGGGTGTGATTGGTCCGCCAACCGCGCGATGTACGGCGCTGACGCCGCGCTCGAGTTCGCTCTTGAATGCTTCAAACGTCTTGGCCTTGACGACGTTCTGATGACTCCACGTGTGTGTGCCGATGGTATGTCCGGCCTTCGCAACCTCACGTATGATTTCGGGATAGCCGAGCGCCATTTTTCCGATGGAAAAGAACGTCGCCTTCGTGCACTCGTCGGCGAGCGCCTTCAGAACCATCTCGGTCGAAAACTTTTGCGGGCCGTCGTCAAACGTCAGCACGACCTCCTTGGGTTGGAGGAAGTCGTAGGCCTTGTAGTGCTGCATGCCGAAGCCTGGACCGCCCGTGGTATCAATTTCGACGGTGCGGCCAACGCCGAGCGTGCCGTCACGCGGACAGCCCTGCTGCTGCGCGCTCGCGCCCGCCGTCATGGCGATAAGGGCCAGCGCGATGCCGGCTGTCCGATACGACCGCATTTTTTCCTCCCGAACCCTGATTCCGCGCAATAATAGCAAACTGCGCTTCTACAGGCAGCCTTTTGCCAAGAGCCGTCGCGAACACGCGCCGGATAACGGCCAGGCGATGGCGAGCTCTTGCTTCCCAGTAACTAAGACTACACCAGGACCGGAATTTGCTCTTGCGCCAGTTGCGGGCGGCCTCCTACGATTCGGTCCTAATTTCTCAGTGACTTGTTGGCGTACAGGAGTTTTCGACATGCGCGTGTTTGGCAATGCCGTCGGCGGCGGTTTGCTGTCCCTTCTGGCGGGCGTGTGCGTTTATCCGATTGCGGCCTGCGCAGGGCCGATCGCGAATGTGCCCTTAGTAAGCGCGCCTTCGAATGTCATCACCATCGCTGATTTTGGCCGCAACGAGGGCCGTCGCAATGCCCGTCGGATCGATCGTCAGCGCTGGCGCGATGACGATTTCGTCTACAGCCACAGCCGTTACGACCCCGACTACTACTTGGACGACGGTGACGATATCGAATACGTCACGATCTACCGCAGCGTGCGCACCGTCATTGTGGAGCCGCCTTACGACACTAGCTACGGTCGCCGCCGAGGAGGACGCGTCTTCACACCGTTCGTTGAGGTTCAATGGCGCGACTGATCGGTTTTTCGCGGCGCGCGCGGCCGAACCCGAAGTCATGGTTAGGCGAGGCTCGTGACGCGACGGACCATCAGACCACGGCCTGAACTCGCCCTCGCAAGATTACCCCTTGGTTTTGCGGGCACATGGGACTTCGGAAACGGATGCCGATCCCAATTCGCCCCTAGCGCCTTTTTTGCAGGTCGGACATAATCTCCACATAGAGCGGTGCTTGGTTGTTGCCGCGGGGAAATAAACACTCGTTCGCGCTAGTTCGCGTTTTTGGGGGTAGCTCACATGTTCAGTCGCGTTTCGATGCCCGATACCCGCGTGTCCGATCCGACCCGCCCGACCAGTCCAACGCCGATGCCGGCAATGAAAGCCGCACCGCCTCCGTTCGCTGCACAGGGCAACAACGTGGTCTCGCACGCTCCGGTGCAGCCGCTGCGCGCTGGACCGGACGCGCCGACGTCGGTCCTCGGTCAGGACATCACGATCTCTGGTCAGCAGCTCGTTCTGAAGACGAAGGGATCGCTTCTCATCGCCGGACATATTCAGGGCGACGTTCACGGCGAAAGCGTTACCGTCGGCGATACTGGCAGCGTCGAAGGCACGATCACCGCGCGGCAGATCACAGTCCTCGGCGAAGTGCGTGGTGCGCTCAAGGGTTCGAGCGTGCATCTCAACGCAACGTCGCGCGTCGATGGCGATATCGTCAAACAGACGCTGGCGATCGCCGAAGGTGCGCAGTTCGACGGCAGCGTCCGTCGCGCAAAAGATATGAGCGAAGTGACGCCCGACTTGGGCTAACGGTGGCGAAAGCTTTCGTTCGCAGCACTATTTCGAAGCGGGGACGGCGAATACTACGCCGTCACCCATTTCTGCAATCTCGCAGTGCGTCGGCCAGTTCCTTAGAAGCGGCCACGTGCTGACGGCAAAACCTCTCTGCAGCTTTCCGTCACCCTGATGTCGTCGACGATGAAGCGGCAAATGCGCCG
>CADECN010000157.1 GCA_902825785.1 uncultured Hyphomicrobium sp.
CGTCCGCGCGGCTATGGCGGCGCTTCATGCGCTTCAAGATCATGTCGTCGCCGGACTGCATTGAAAGATGCAAATGCGGCATCAACCGCCCTTCCTCGGCGATAGCCGCGACCAGGTCACGGTCCGTTTCCACCTGATCTATGGAAGAAAGCCGCAACCGCGCTAGCTGCGGTACGTGTTTCAAAATTGAGCGCACGAGCTTCCCAAGCGTCATCTCGCCGGGAAGGTCGGGACCATACGACGTGATGTCGACCCCGGTAAGAATGACTTCCGCATAACCGGCCTCGACGAGCCGGCGCACTTGCGCCACGACCTCGCCCGCCGGCACCGAGCGCGATGGTCCGCGTCCGAATGGAATGATGCAAAACGTGCAGCGATGGTCGCAGCCATTCTGGATCTGCAGGTAAGCCCGCGTACGCGTTCCAAACCCATCGACCAGCTGCGGGGCGGTCTCGCGCACGGTCATGATATCGTTCACCCGAACACGCTCGCTGTTGGCCAATGCGAGGGCGTCGAAGGTCGCGCGCTTCAGCTTCTCCTCGTTTCCGATGACATGGTCGACCTCGGCCATGCCGGCAAAGCGCTCGGGCTCCGTCTGTGCCGCGCAACCTGTAACGATGATGCGCGCATTCGGTGTTTCGCGCCTAATACGGCGGATCGTTTGCGCAGCTTGGCGTACGGCCTCACCCGTCACCGCGCACGTGTTGACGATCACGGCGTTACTCAACCCCGCGTCACGCGCGTGCCGTTTGATGACGTCAGACTCGTACCCATTCAGCCGGCAGCCGAGGGTCACCACGAGCGGCTCGCCGATGCTGTCGGAGACCTCGCTCAAGGCTTCGGTGGGCGCATCGGATGCCATGCCGCTAGACCGTCGCTTTTGAGAGACGTCGCGTGTCGATGACACCCTCGTACTCTTGCACGACCGGCCCCGTCATCAGGACGCGGTTGTTGGCGGTCCATTCGACACGAAGGTCGCCGCCCGGCAAAGTCACCGTAACAGCCCGTTCCGTCAGCTTCTTGCGCGCGGCGCAAACTGCGGCGGCACAAGCCGCGGAACCGCACGCAAGCGTCAGCCCGGCGCCGCGTTCCCACGTGCGCAGCGTGATCGCCTTTGGCGAGGTTACGCGAGCAAGCGAAATGTTTGCCCGCTCAGGGAATACGGGATGGTTCTCGAGCATCGGCCCGAAGCGTTCCAGGTCGTACGCCATCACGTCGTCGACCCAAAAGATCGCATGCGGATTACCCACGTTCACGACCGATGGCGAATGCAGCACCGGCTTGTCGATCGGCCCGATCTGCAATTCGATGGCACGCGTATCTCGAAATTCCTCAGCGAGTGGAATATCGCGCCAGTCGAAACGCGGCTCCCCCATGTCGACAGTGATATCCGAGACGCCGCGCACCTCGACATCGAGCACACCAGCCTGCGTCTCAGCCTTTAATCTCGAATGACCGGAAGTTTGCGAAAGCAGCCAGCCGACGCAGCGCATTCCGTTTCCGCACGCACCGGCCTCCGATCCATCCGCATTATAGATGCGAACGAATGCCGCCGTTCCCGATGTCGTCGGCTCGTGCAGCACCATGAGCTGGTCGAAATGCGACACCTTGTCCGCCGCGATCGCCGCCGCTTCCTCTGCTGTCAAAACGCGCCCGCTCGCGCGCAGATCGACCACGACGATCTCGTTGCCGAGACCGTTCATTTTTATAAACGGCAGGGTCGCGCTTTCAGGCATCCGCCCCTATATGGCGAGGTACGCCGCAAAACTCAATGAAACTCAGCCACCGCGAGGTCGTTATGCAAGTGCCAGGGATGGCCCCGAAATTCGCAACTGTTGCCCTAATGTTTCTAGCCTCAGACGCGTTTGCCGCACAGACCAATGCACCTGACTCCGAGAAGACCGCGATCTCCGTAAGCGAGATTGCGAAGGGGCTCGATCATCCCTGGGGAATGCAGTTTCTGCCGAACGGCGGCTACCTTGTCACCGAGCGCTCGGGCGCCCTGCGCATCGTTGGCGCCGACGGCAAGATCTCCGAACCCGTATCGGGAGTTCCTAAAGTCGTCGCTCAAGGGCAGGGCGGTTTGCTTGACGTTTTGCTCGCCCCGGACTTCGCAAGTTCCGGCTTGATCTATCTCTCGTATACGGAACCGCGCGAGGCAAGCACACCCGAAACGGGCGCGAAGGCAATTGCAGACGGCGTTAAACGCATGCTGCCGGGATCGGAGAATGTCGGGCTGAAGAACGCGACTACGGTGGCCCGAGGCAAACTTACAATTTCCGGCAATGCCGGCGCATTGAGCGACGTGCAGGTCATCTTTCGCCAGCAGCCCTCCTTCGAGGGCCAGCACCATTATGGTTCGCGCCTGGTGTGGGCCAAGGACGGCACTCTTTTTATCACCACCGGCGAACGCTCAACCCATCGCGACCTGGCGCAGGATCTGAAAACGCACCTGGGCAAGGTCATACGCATCAACGCTGACGGCACCGTACCGAGTGACAATCCCTATGTTGGTAAGAGCGAAGCGCTCCCCGAGATTTGGAGCTATGGCCACCGCAACCTTCAAGGCGCCGCGCTCAATCCCACAACCGGCGAGCTCTGGACGACGGAGCACGGCGCCCGCGGAGGTGACGAGTTGAACATTCCGCGCGCCGGCAAGAATTATGGCTGGCCCATCATCACGTGGGGCATCGACTACAGCGGCGCCACAATCGGTGAGGGCACGACGAAAGAAGGCATGGAGCAGCCGACCTATTACTGGAGACCGTCGATCGCGACCTCGGGCCTCGCCTTCTACAACGCCGATCTTTTCCCCTCCTGGAAGGGCAACGTGCTGGCGGGCGGCTTGGCCGGCGCCGTACTGGAACGCCTTATCCTGAATGGTGATGAAGTCGTTGGCGTCGAGCACCTCCTGCACGATCGCGGCGACCGCATTCGCGACGTCCATGTCGGTCCCGACGGCGCGGTATACGTGTTGACGGACGATGATGACGGCAAGATCCTCAAGCTGACGCCTGCCACCTGAAGTCTTCAATTTGCAGATGCAGAACCTTCATGTCCGCCAGCTTCGCAAGCGAACACGTCCAAACCCGCTGCTTTTTCGCCTAGCGTTCGCGCGCGCGCGTCCCTGCTACTGCTACGGCTGCATTTGCCTGAGGGCGGATGAACGGGCCTACGAACGCCGCGTATTCGCCTTGGCGAGGGCCTGGGCACGCATCCTGCGGGAGGAACGTAAGAAAAAGGCTGCCGCCGCCGTGTGACGCGGACGCAACGCAAGCGCGAATTAGACTGGCCTCCCTTGCGACGACGCGACCAGGAGCGCAAAGCTCCAGCGTCCGTGCGGGAGGCCCGTTTACATGACAGCTCGACTTGCCGCGTTAGCGCTTATTATGACCGCCGTGGCGCTGACCCTGTCGACCGGCGCCGACGCGGGCGAACTGCTTTACGCCCTGAAAGCCGGCGTGCTTGCCCATGACGTTCCGGGTCTCTGGAGCGGCTTCCAGGTCGAGCAGGATGCAGCAGATATCAACCTGGAAGCGCAATTCGCCGCCGCCTGGGCCCTACCGCTCGGTGTGATCCGCCCCGTCGTCGGCGGCACCATCAATACGCGCGGCGACACCAGCCACGCCTACGTCGACGCCCGCTGGCAGATCGAATGCCCGTCCCGCATGTTCTTTGAGGTCGGCCTTGGTGCCGCAATCCACGACGGCGAAACCGGCGGCTTTGGCGCCGATCCCGACAAGAAGTGGCTGGGCTCCCGCGTGCTGTTCCATATCCCGGTCGAAGTCGGAATCCACCTCGACGATCACAATGACCTGTCGGTCTATTTCGAGCACACGTCCAACGCCTACACCCAGGAATACAACGAAGGCATGGACCGCATCGGTATTCGCTACGGATACCGGTTCTAGGGCCGCCGAGCGCAGCGCTCTGCCAAGTTACGCCGCCGCAGACTCCTCATCATCGCTCCGGTCATCTGCAAGCATCGGCAGCTCGAAGCCCTCGATTTCCCTAAGCGCCTTGCCGGCAATGCCCTGCAGGTCGCCGTACATGCCTGCTGTCGCCGCAAGCACGCCGTCAATCTGCGCTTGCCGCTTCGCCCAAGACTTCGTCATCGCCTTGCGCTCCTTGTCGAGATCACTCTGCATTTCATCGAATTTCTCGACGATCGCCTCGACCCGCTGACGGAAGCGCGGCCCAGTCAAATAGTCGTAAACGAGTTCCATCTTGCCCTGCTGACCCTCACCGACAACACGCGCGGTCGCGACATCGATCAAACTTTGGCGCAGTACCAGCGCTAACGGAACTGCGCACTTGAAATCCGTTACCCAGACGCCATCGACATTGTCGAACGCCCGCACATCTTTGTGCTGAGCCGTCGAAACAATGATCGCAAATTCCGCTCTCGCTCGCCTCTGATCATCCTTGAGCTTCGCGATCCATTCGCCGCCAAAGTTCTTGGTCCGCTTCATTTCCCACAGAATGGTGCCGCACATCGTTCCCGAAACACCAGTAACCCTCTGAATGAGATCGGCCCCGAACTCGCCTTTCGGTACGGGCTCGAACACGTCGAAGGGAAACTTCGCGCGCAGCAGGTTCTCAAATTCAAGCTCGAGAACTTCTCCCTGCGACTGCTGTGAGCCTTGCTCCGCCTTGCGCTGCAAATCATCGATCGTGTTCTTCATGGAAGCTATTTTCTGATCCTTGTCGGCGACAACAAGCTTCATCGCCTCTTCCGCTTCCTGCTTCGCCTTCGCGCGCGCAGTGTCGAGACCTGCAGTGATGCCCTTCTGAAGGTTCAAATCAAACTCACGCTTGTCATCGTCGAGTTCGCGCACTTTCTTCTCAAACTCCGCCTGCGCCTTCTGCGCGCTCGCGAGTTTGTCGTTCCGATCGGCAAGCACGGTCTGAAGTTCGGCCACCTCTTTCGTCTTCGCATCGAGATCGGCCGCAGCAAGTCGCTTCGCCTTTGCCGCTTCCTCCGCGCCGATACGCTGACGTTCAGTTGCCACCTTGGCCGCGACCGCCTCGTCCAGCGCTGCCTTCTGCTTCTCAAGATCGGCCTGCCTGGCCCGCATGGCGGCCTCGCGCACGGCGATGTCTTGATCCTTTGCCGCGAGCTGCCGCTCAAACGCTTGCCGCGTCTGCGCGATGAGCGGCGCCGCCAGCGACTCGGTCAAATGGATTTCGTGATCGCACTTGGGGCAAGTGATCGTCGGTTCGCTCACGGACGGAACTCCCTCTCAACGCAACATCCGGCCAAATACTATAACCCGATGTTCGCTGTTTGTATACACAATTTTCGCTACTTGTTCTAAGCAACTTGATCTGCCGCTAGGCATCCAACATGAGTCGGCTCCTCCGCGCGCGGCTTGTCAGCGATAGGCTGGGGATTCTCGCCGGCAGCAGCCGTGGGGCTGGCGGTTGACTTTCGAGGCCGTCTCTCCCATACCCGCCGCAATCCGACGGCCCTGAGACCCAGAGCCGCCGCCCTGCACATGGCGTTCGATCGATCGTCGGGAGGCAGGGGGGTGAACATCCGGCAGCGCGTTGCGCTCCCGGGTGCGTTTTCGTTTTGCGTGCTTGAACCAAGGAGTTTGGCGACGACATCTCTTCGACACGCGCACCAAGGCGCGCGAAGCGACATCGCCGTGAGCAAATAGAATGTTCCAGACGCTGCAAGACCGCCTCTCGGGCGTACTCGACAAACTGACACGGCGCGGCGCGCTGACCGAGACGGATGTTTCGGAGGCCATGCGCGAGGTCCGCCGTGCGCTGCTCGAGGCCGACGTTGCGCTCGATGTGGTCAAGGACTTCACCGAGAAGGTGAAGACGAAAGCCGTCGGCGCTGAGGTTTTGCGCTCCGTCACTCCCGGACAGATGGTCGTCAAGATCGTCAACGACGAGCTTGTCACGATGCTGGGCTCGGACGCCCAGCCGATCGACCTCAACGCCAGCCCGCCGGTCGGCATCCTGATGGTCGGTCTTCAAGGTTCGGGCAAAACGACGACGACGGCGAAGATCGCCTACCGCCTGACGAACCGCGAGCGCAAGAAGGTCCTGATGGCCTCGCTCGACACGCGCCGGCCGGCCGCGCAGGAACAGCTTCGTGTTCTCGGCGAGCAGACGAACGTCGCAACGCTGCCCATCATCGCAGGCCAGACGCCGCTGCAGATCGCCCGCCGCGCCGAGGAATCCGCCAAGCTCGGCGGCTTCGACGTCATCCTTTACGACACCGCCGGTCGCGTCACCATCGACGACGAGCTGATGGACGAGGTCCGCGACATCAAGGCGGCGATCAATCCGCACGAGACGTTGCTCGTCGCCGACGCGCTCACGGGCCAGGACGCGGTCAACACCGCGAAAGCCTTTGATGGCCGCATCGGCGTCACCGGCATCGTGCTCACGCGCGCAGATGGCGACGGCCGCGGCGGCGCGGCGCTTTCGATGCGCGCGGTCACCGGCAAGCCGATCAAGCTGATCGGCGTCGGCGAGAAGTGGGACGCACTTGAAGACTTCCATCCCGGCCGCATCGCGAGCCGCATTCTCGGCATGGGCGACGTTATAAGCCTTGTTGAGAAAGCCGCCCAGACGATCGACGTCGAGAAGGCGACGAAGATCGCCGAGAAGATGAAGAAGGGGTCGTTCGACCTCGAAGATCTCAGCGAACAGCTCAAACAGATGCAGAAGCTCGGCGGCATGGGCGGCGTGCTCGGCATGCTTCCCGGCGTCGGCAAGATCAAGAAGCAGCTCGACACCGCCAAGCTCGACGACGCGATCCTCAAGCGCCAGCAGGCGATCATCGGCTCGATGACGAAGGGCGAGCGCAAGAACCCGAAACTGCTCAACGCCTCGCGCAAGAAGCGCGTGGCGGCCGGTTCCGGCACTTCGGTGCAGGACATCAACAAGCTCGTGAAGATGCACCGGCAGATGGCCGACATGATGAAGTCGATGGGCAAGAAGCGCGGACTGCTCGGCCAGATGTTCGGCGGCGGCCCGCCGCCAGAGCTTCCCGCCGACCTGCCTTCTGGCGCGGCGCCACCCCCAGGTTTCCCCGGGCTCCCCCCTGGCAGCCTGCCAGGCCTTGGCGGCGGCTTGCCGCGTGGCCTTCCCGGCCTGCCGGGCATGCCCCGAGGCTTTCCCGGCCTGCCCGGATCGAAGAAACGATGATCGTGAAGATGAGACTGAAGGACAGAGCCCCCTTACCCCACCCTCTCCCCGCTGGGAAGAGGGCTTTCCGCCGCGATCTTGCGGGCGACGCTCTTGAGCGGCGCCTTCGCAAGTCGCATGGCGGGAAGGGTGAGGGGGATCGAATGGCAACGAAGGGCTGAAAGAGAAGGATCGAACATGTCACTGAAGATCAGACTTGCCAGGGCCGGCGCCAAGAAGCGGCCCTATTACCGGATCGTCATCGCCGACTCGAAGAGCCCGCGCGACGGCCGCTATATCGAGAAGGTTGGCACCTACAATCCGTTGCTGCCGCGCGACTCCGGCGAGCGCGTGAAGCTCATCGAGGACCGCATCAAGCATTGGATGGACGTCGGCGCCCAGCCGACCGACCGCGTGCTCCGCTTCCTCGACAAGGCAGGCATGGCGAAGCGCGATGCCCGCTCGAACCCGAACAAGGGTCAGCCCGGCAAGAAGCGCCTCGAGCGCGAGGAGGCGAAGGTCGCGGCAGCGGCTGAGAAGGCGAAGGCCGCAGCCGAGGCCGCTGCGGCGCCAGCGGAGGCTTCTCCCGAGGCTGAAACGCCAGCCGCCGAATAGCCTTGCCGGCGAAACCGGACCGCGTTCTCGTGGGGGACATCGGACGCCCCCAAGGCTTGCAAGGCGAGGTGCGGATTCGCTCCTTCACCGCCGAGCCGGCATCAATCGCGGACTATGGTCCGCTCGAGGACGAGGCCGGCGCGCGCTCCTTCGAGATCGAGTCGCTGCGGGTTACGCCGAAGGCGCTCTCCGCGCGCATCAAGGGCGTGACCACGCGCGAGGAGGCCGAAGCCCTCACCGGCACCAAGCTCTACGTCCCCCGCACGCGCCTGCCTGAGCGCGAGGAGGATGAGTGGTACCACACCGACCTCATCGGCCTCGCCGCCCGGGACGGCGACGGAGTGCAGATCGGCACGGTGATCGCGGTGCATAATTTCGGCGCAGGCGATCTCCTCGAGATCAGTCCCGAAGATGGCGGGGCGACGGTGCTGATGCCCTTTACCCGCGAGAGCGTTCCGGAAGTCGATGTCGAGGGCGGCTGGC
>CADECN010000158.1 GCA_902825785.1 uncultured Hyphomicrobium sp.
AATAATCCTGCTTCTGATGATGCTGCTGATCGCCGGCGTAAAGGAAAGCGCCCGCATCAACGCCATCGCCGTCGCAATCAAGCTGCTGGTGATCGCGGTCTTCATCGGCGTTGCCGTGTTCCACGTCAACCCCGCGAACTGGACGCCATTCGCACCCTTCGGCTGGTTCGACTACATGGATGGCAGGCCCGTTGGAATATTGGCCGGCGCATCGCTGGTGTTCTTCGCCTACGTCGGCTTTGACGCGGTCTCGACAGCGGTCGAGGAAGCCCACCAGCCGCAGCGCGACGTGCCAATCGGCATCCTGGCTTCGCTCGTTTTTTGCACTCTCATCTATATCATCGTGTCCGGCCTGCTCACCGGTTTGGTGCCGTATCAGGATCTGAACGTGCCGTCTCCGGTGGCCCACGCCTTGCTGCAGATCGGCCTGAACGCAGCCTCCGCTCTCGTCGCCGCCGGTGTGATCGCCGGCCTCACAACGGTGATGCTTGTGCTCTACTATGCGCTCACGCGCATCATCACGGCGATCTCGCGCGACGGCCTGCTGCCGGGCTACTTCTCCGTTGTGAATAGCAAGACCCAAACGCCCGTGCGCACCACGGTCATGCTGGGTCTTGCAATGGCGATCATGGCCGGTTTCCTGCCGCTCGGCATCCTCGCCGAACTGGTCAACATCGGCACACTCGCGGCCTTCGTTTTGGTGTGCGGCGGCGTCATCATGCTGCGCATCAACCACCCGGACATGCCGCGCCCATTCAAGTTGCCGTTCGGATTGCTGCTGCCGATCCTGGGCGTAATGTCGTGCGGCGCGCTGATTGCGTTCCTGCCGTGGGAAACGCACGTGCGCTTCATTATCTGGCTCGCGCTGGGCCTGCTGATCTATTTCATGTACGGGGTACGCCACAGCAAGCTCGCAAGAGCGGGAGCGTGAGGCGACCAAAAGAAAAAGCGCCCGCAGCCGGTTTCGGTTGCGGGCGCGCTTTCGTTTCGGCGTCCGTCAGTTCGAGGCGTACGCGGTGCCGGTGTAGCCGTCGTTGCTGCGCCACTGCACTCGGTTGCCGGTCTTGCTGACCGAGAAGCACTGCTCCTTGCCCTTGTACCAGACGTTCCAGCGCTGGCAGAATTGGTTGCCCGAGATGCGCCAGGTGCCGTTGTCCTTCGCGGAGCCGGCAAATGCGAGCATCGCTTTCGAGTTGGCGCTCATCGTGCCGCCGGCACTGTAGCGGACCGGCACGGAGCCGAATGGTGCCGAGATATGGATGGTCTTGCCGGCGAGCAGGATACGCAGCTCCTTACCGTCCAAGCCGTCGCTCCAGGCCGGAGCGGTCCAAGACGCGACGGCCGCAGCCGCCGAGCCGATGTATGCGATACGACGAAGTGACATGACGCCCCCCACTGTTGATGTCGCGCCCAATGGCTCAAACGTGGCAGCAATTGAGTTTTGCCGCACTGCGGCATGAGGGTAAAGGTTAAAGGTCTTTCGTCGCGGCCTGAGGAGGGCGGCTCCAGAGTTATCCACAGGCGCACATCGTCGCGCTCGCGCTTCGAAACGGCCCGCGCTTGCACATTTTGAAGCTCCGATCAGAGGCTTACGAGCTGTAGCCGCAGCGACGAGTAGAGCCGCATGAATAAACGTCGATCAATTTTCTAACAGCCGACGCGCCGCGTCCTGCGGTCCCAAAGTCCCTGAGAGAACCGCGTCTGCCAGCGGATCGAGCCCGTTTTCGCCGCCCGCCTTGATGCGCGCCGCAACCAGATCGGAGGCGGCGCGCGCGATGAGATAGCGGGCCCGCCGCCTCCGCCGGGCGAGCGCGCTTGACTGAATAACGCGCTCACCGATCTCGTCGAGCGCGGCGACCAGTTGCGGTACGCCTTCGCCGCTAAGCGCACTGGTTTTAAGAACCGGCACCTTGGCGGCGACGGTTGCGCGGATCGAAAGCGCACCGATGAGCTGCTGCATCGTTTGCTCGGCGCCCGGACGGTCGCCCTTGTTGACGACCAGCACGTCGGCGATTTCGAGCAGGCCGGACTTCATCGCTTGAATATCGTCCCCCAGTCCTGGTGCCGAAATGACAACGCGGATATCGGCGACCTCCGCCACGTCGATTTCGCTTTGGCCGGTGCCGACCGTTTCCAGCAGCACAACGTCGAAGCCTGCGCCATCGAGCGCGTCGATGATGCGCACCGCGGCCGGTGACAACCCTCCGAGGTAACCGCGCGAGGCGAGGCTGCGCACGAATACGCCGTCGTCGTCGAGCGCGGCGGTCATGCGGATGCGGTCGCCCAGGATCGCGCCGCCCGAAATCGGGCTCGACGGGTCGACGGCGATGACACCGACGGTGCGACCTTGCTTCCTTAGAGTGTCGATGACGGCGTTGACGAGAGTTGACTTGCCGGCGCCGGGAGGGCCCGTAAAGCCGACCACGAGCGCGCGTCCCAAGTGGGGTTGAAGTGCCTGAAGGATGCCGGGCGCCGCCGTCGACAGCCTCTCCAGTTCCGTAATCACGGTGGAGATGGCGCGCCTTTCGCCCGCGCGCATGCGTGCCACGATGCCGGCGATGTCGTCGCCGGCGATGCGCGATGGCGGGGACTGAGACTCGGACATCACTTTGTTCATGCCGGCGTGCATAGGCGGGTCCGCGGCAATGCGCAATCGCAGCCGCCACCTAAGGTAAGGGTCGCGCTTGCAGCCTCGCTCAGAACTTGGCGACGACCGCGTGGTCGCTGCCGTTCTGAATGCCGTGCTGGGCGGCCGCCAGGACGGCCGGCACGATCTTTTCGGCTTCGTCCACGACCGAGAAGTGCACGTCGAGGCCGGGGCGTATGAACGTTTCGCCCTTCATGTGACCCAGAAGGTGCAGGAACGGCTGCCAGAAGCCTTCGATGTTCGCGACCACGATCGGCTTGGCGTGGCGCCCGAGCTGCGCCCAGGTCAGTTGCTCGACCAGTTCTTCCAGCGTGCCGACGCCGCCCGGTAATGCGACGAACGCGTCGGAGCGCTCGAACATGAGCTTCTTGCGCGTGTGCATATCGCTGACGACGATCAGTTCGTCGACGTCCTCCAGCATCTTTTCCCTGGAGCCGAGAAAATCCGGGATGATGCCGGTGACCTTGCCGCCCGCTCCAAGCGCGGACTTCGCGACCTCGCCCATGAGGCCAAGGCTGCCGCCGCCGTAGATGAGGCGGATGCCACTGTCGGCGAGCGCTTTGCCGAGTTTACGCGCGGCAACCGCATAAGCCGGATTGATACCGCGGCCTGAGCCGCAGTAGACGCAGATGCTGGAAATACCGCTACCGTTGCCAGCTTTGATTTTTGTTGCGGGAGCGTCGGGAGTTAGACTTTTCGTCATATCTGTTTTTTGCCCTTTCGGGTGGCGTCATGCAGTGGAAATTGCACATAGGGTTGCTGGCCGCTCTCGGCTAGACTGTCGCACGAAAAGCATGAGGGTATTGTGAGGGCCTGGCTGCGGCCTTTTCGAGTGCTCGGCGCGCCGCAGCGCAACACTTCGCGCGCAAAAACCGATGTTTCGAAGCGGCTTGATGGCACCGCATAGCCGCCGATGTTATGAAAACCGGTCAAGGCTAAGGCGGGGTTTGGTAAAAGGCGTAGTGCGATGGGGCGGACCACAAGCGCGGCGGCGGCGCTGGTTGCGGGTTTGACGCTTTCCTGGGACCTGGAGGCGGCCATTTCGGTCGCCCATTCGGCCAAGAGCGTGCTGCGCACCAATTTTCCGACCACCCTCGCGCAGGCAGAAGACGCGATCGTGCCGCCCGTTCGCCGCGAGCGGCCCATAACGCCCGAAACACCCGAGCCGGCCGCACCGCCAGCAACGGAACCCGCAGCTCAAAGTGCGCCATCAACGGCTCCCGACCCTGGCGTGCTCGGAACCGTGCAGGATTGGCTCGCGCGTGCGAACCGCGAATATCAAGGAACGGTGATCCGCGAACTCTCGCTACCTTCGACCGGCGGCGACGACATCGCGCGCAAGCTTGAGGAAGAGCGCCTGGCGGAAGAAGCACGCCGCAAAGCCGAAGCGGAGCGCAGCCGGGCGGCCGAACAGCCGGTGCCATCGCCCCCGCCACCTGTCGCCGCACCGTCGCCACCTCCCCAGAGCGATGCGGACGCAACGCGTCTGGCAGACGAAATGCGTCGCGAACGCGAGAAACTGGAAGCGGAAGCTGCCCGCATCGAGGCTGATCGCAAGGCAGCCGAGGAAAAGCGTATCGCTGACGAGCGCGAGCGCGCGGAAAAGCGCGCCCAGGCGGAGCGTGAGCGGGCCGCCGCCGAGGACAAACGCAAGGCGGAAGACGCCGCGCGACTTGAGGCAGAGCGTAAAGCGGCGGACGACAAGAAGGCGGAAGAAGAGCGAAGGCTCGCCGAGGAAAAGCTCAAGGCCGAAGAAGCGGCGCGCCTCGAATCCGAACGCAAAGCCGACGAGGAAAAGCGGCTTGCGGAAGAAAAGCGCAAGGTTGATGAGGCCGCGCGGCTCGAAGCGGAGCGCAAGGCTGCCGAAGAGGCGGCCCGCGCCGAAGCGGAGCGCAAGGCCGCCGAAGAAAAGCGCCTCGCCGAAGAGCAGGCACGCGAAGCTGCGCAGAAGCGCGCCGAGGAAAACCGGCTTGCGGAAGAAAAGCGCAAGGCCGACGACGCTGCGAGGCTCGAATCCGAACGAAAGCTAGCCGAAGAAAAGGCCGCCACAGAGAAAGCTGCCGCCGAACGCGCGGAAGCCGAAAGGCGCGCCGAGGCACAGCGCGTCGCCGATGCAAAACGCGCCGAGGAAGAGGCTGAACGCAACCGCGCGGCCGCCGAGGCTGCGGCAAAGGCGGAACCGCCACCCGCTCCTGCCGCTCCACCTGAAGAGCCGGCCGCCGAACCGCCCCCGCAGCCCAAAGCCACTGCATCCGCAAGCCCTGAACGCGTGCCGAAATGCCCAAAGGCTGGCCGTAAGGTGAAGCTGCCGGGGCGCTATGTGGTCGCCTATGGTGACAATTTGTGGAACATCTCCAAGCGGCACTACCACGGCGGCCGCTTTTATCGCGCGATCTACCGCGCCAACCGCAAGAAAATACGCAAGCCCAGCCTGATCTACCCGTGTCAGCGGCTCTATGTGCCGCGCCGGCGCACCTGATCCGCCCTCATAATTCCGCTCGAGGCGCGCCCGCGAATGGACATTGGCCGCGCGCGGCACTATTTCAGCGCTATGCAAAAACATCTCGAGAGCACGCGCGTTTCGTCCGCGCAGCATTTTCTCGCGCGTTTCCGGCCGTCGACCGAGCATCAGCGCGTAATGCGTGCGCTGTGGCCTTACGTCTGGCCGAATGATCGCCCCGACCTGAGGCGCGTCGTGACGATCTCGCTGCTGCTCGTGCTTATTGCCAAAGTCGTCACCGTTGCGGTGCCGTTCACGCTCAAATGGGCGACCGACGCGCTCGTTGCGGCGAGCGGCGGCAACGTGCCGGCGACGGAGACGGTGCCGTGGCTCGTCGGAGCGCCGGTACTGGCAGCAATTTTCTACGGTGCTGCCCGCATCGTGATGTCTCTGTTGGTGCAGGTTCGCGAGGGCATGTTCGCCAAGGTCGCGATGCATGCCGTTCGCAAGCTCGCGCTCTCGACGTTCGACCACATGCACCGCCTGTCTCTCCGCTTCCATCTGGAGAAGAAGACCGGCGGTCTGACGCGCATCCTCGAACGCGGTCGCACCGGCATCGAAAATATCAGCCGCATGGCGCTGATGACGTTGATCCCGACCATTGTCGAGTTCGCGCTGATCATTGTCGTCTGCGCCATCGAGTTCGACTGGCGCTATATCGTGACCATCGTCGCGATGATCGCCGTATACCTATGGTTCACCGTGAAGGCGACCGACTGGCGCGTCGCGATACGACGCACGATGAACGACAGCGACACCGACGCCAACACCAAAGCCGTCGACAGCCTGCTCAACTTCGAGACCGTGAAATATTTCGGCGCCGAACAGCGCGAGGCGGATCGCTACGACCGATCGATGGCGCTGTACGAAAAGGCCAGCATCAAGACTTATACTTCGCTCGCAGTGCTGAACTCGGGACAAGCCGTGATCTTCACGGCCGCGCTGACCGTCTGCCTCGTGATGGCGGCGCAGGACGTCATGGCGGGGACGCGCACGGTCGGCCACTTCGCAATGGTCAACCTGCTGATGCTACAGCTCTTCATGCCGCTCAATTTCATGGGCATGGTCTACCGCGAGATCAAGCAGGGCCTGACCGACATCGAGAAAATGATGGAGGTCCTGGATCAGCAGCCCGAAGTCGCCGACCGTGCCGGCGCCAAACCGCTCACTGTCGCAGGAGGCGCGATCCGCTTCGATCACGTGCGCTTCGCATACGACCCTGAGCGAGAAATCCTGAAAGACGTGTCGTTTGAAGTTCCGGCCGGCAAGATGGTCGCCATCGTTGGGCCCTCGGGTGCCGGAAAATCGACAATCAGCCGCCTGTTGCTGCGTTTCTATGACGTCACCGGCGGCGCGGTATTGATCGACGGGCAGGACCTGCGCGACGTCACGCAGAAGAGCCTGCGCGCCGCCATCGGCGTGGTGCCGCAGGATACCGTGCTGTTCAACGATACGATCTTCTACAACATCAAGTATGGCCGACCAGACGCGAGCGACGATGAAGTGATTGCGGCGGCCAAAATGGCCCAGATCGACGAGTTCGTGCAGACGCTTCCCGAGAAATACGACACGATGGTGGGCGAGCGCGGCCTGAAGCTGTCGGGTGGCGAGAAACAGCGCGTTGCCATTGCCCGCACGATACTGAAGTCGCCTCCGATCCTCATTCTCGACGAAGCGACGAGCGCACTCGACAGCCATACGGAAAAGGAAATCCAGGACGCGCTCGACCGCGTCGCGCGCGATCGCACGACGCTTGTGATTGCGCATCGCTTGTCGACCATCGTACACGCCGACCAGATCCTCGTGCTGGAGCAGGGACGACTGGTTGAACGCGGCACCCACGCAGAGCTGATCGCGGCGGGCGGCCTCTATGCGTCGCTGTGGGCGCGCCAGCGTCAGGCCGAAAAAGCGCGCGAGGAATTGGCCCACGCGCTTGAGGAAGCCGAGAGAACCGGTGCGCTGCGCCCATCCGACGTGACGATGTCCGTTGCGGAATAGGCGATTGGACCGTGTGTCTTGTGCCTAGGGTTCGACCTTCTTTAGAAGATCGATCAGGCGCGTATGCCCAAGCCCTACGGCCTTGAACTCTTCGAACTTGTCGCGATTGACGGGCTTGCCGACCTGAACGAGCGCGACCATTCCCATGCCGTAGTGCGGCAGGCACTTGAAGAAGTACAAGCCCTCCTTCTCGGCGTTGAAGATGACCTCTTTGCTATAGGCGCCCTTGATCATGGCCGCGCCCTCCGGCCAGATCTCCTTCACGCTCTCGGCGTTATGGTTCTTGTCGGTCGGCACGAACTTAACCGTATCGCCGACCGCCACCTTGATGAATGCCGGCTGAAAAGCCATGAGCTGGCCGGCATCGTCCTTGTTGCGCATCTCGATGACGTGTTCGGCCGCGTGCACGTACTGGGAACACAAGACGCCCGCAAGCGTGATGGCGGCCGCAATTATGATCTGACGGTTGGTCCTCATTTGCGCGAATTCCTCCCCAAATGATCGTTTTTATTATTTACAAAAAAAGTATACAAAATGAATCGCGGCGCGCAAGCGAGCGTCCGCGATCGGCCTGCGGTCGATTGCCCCGTGTTCGCGAAGCGGCTCTGAGGGAGTCGCGCAGCGGCCCTGGCGCGTTACACTCCGGCTCTAGCAGGCTGGCCTGCCGGACCGGGTGAAAGCGCGATGACGAGCGGCGACGGCAAGAAGATCACGGCGGCACTCTGGCGCGTATTCGTTGCCGCGCTCTGGGTGCTGCGCGAGCTGGCGCGCACGGCCTGGTCGCTCGCGCGCGCGCCGATCATCTTTGCGCTCAATGTCGTCGTGGCCTTGTTCGTGCTGTTCGAGGAGTGGGGCTGGCGTCCACTATCCGAGTTCCTCGCACGCCTTGCACGCTTCTCGCCGATCGCGGCCATCGAACGCTGGATTGCAAGCCTGCCGCCTTACCCGGCGCTGCTCGTGTTTGCGTTGCCGACGTCCCTGCTGCTGCCGTTGAAGTTTGTCGCGGTTTGGCTGCTCGCAAACGACCAGTGGTGGGCGGCGACGGTACTTTTCGCGGGCGCCAAGGTCGTATCGACCGCTTTGATCGCGCGCGTA
>CADECN010000159.1 GCA_902825785.1 uncultured Hyphomicrobium sp.
AACGTGATTGATTTAATGTCGGGGGCGAAGAACGTGAGCGCGTTCTCGATCTGCTCGAGGCGACGGTCGTCGCGGGCGATGTGAATGACGATACCAGGCTGGTCGCCGCGCCCTGCCGCCTTGGCAAGATCAGCGATGACGCGCGCGTCAAAGCCCTCGGGCACGCCCGAGATCAGCGTTTGTCGTGGCGTCGCATTGTCTGTCATGGGTCGATCGTATCAGGTCGGGGAGCTGCCGGGCTGCGATAAGCCGTGGAAAGCGCGGATGTCGTGGATCAGGTCCGAAAACTCAATGCCGTCAAATCCGCGGCCGGAGAAAATCCAGACCTGCAACGTGGGATCGGGAAGCGCGAGCAGGCGTTCGAAGCGGGCGAGCGCATCACTTTCGTATGCCGCGAGCCGGGCTTCCGCGAAACGTCCCATCAGGTGGTCCATCTCCTTGGTGCCGCGGTGGCTGGCCCGGTATGCGGCGCGCCGACGGCGGATCTCCACGTCGCGCATGGCGGCTGCGACCTCTACGTTCGATGTTGCGTGATCCGTCATCTGCATAACCACCGTAGCCGTCTTGACGCCCAGGAGGGGAGCCGTCACCTTCGCCGCGATTGAGGGCCGGAGGCGCTTCCTATAGCGTCCGGCGATCACGAAGCCTAGGGCGAGGTGGCGGCAATTATGCCGCGTCCCCGCACCCGGCGGTCGCGCGCCGCGCTGACGGAGACTGAACCCAACATGCGTCCGGCCGCGTTGAACCCACTGTTTGCGCCGGCCACGGCGCTCACCGGAATCGGACCGCGCTTTCAGGTACTGCTTCGCAAATGCCTTGCGTTGCCGCCTGGCGTCGTGGACCCACGCGTTATCGATCTTCTCTGGCATATGCCGACGGGCGTCATTGACCGGCGCGCTGAGCCGGCCATTCGCGACGCGACGCCCGGGAGCATCGTTACTCTTCGCGTAAGGGTTCTGAAGCACCGAGCGCCGCCGCGCGGCAATTCCAAGGTGCCGTACAAAGTGAGTTGTGAGGACGACACCGGCAAGATCGATCTGGTGTTCTTTCATGCCGAGCGCAAGTTCATCGAGCGGCAGTTGCCCGAGGGCGAAATACGCTTTGTGTCGGGTCGGATCGAACGATACGGCGAGGTGCTGCAAATGGCGCACCCCGACTACATCGTGTCGGAAGAGGCGCGCGGCGAGCTGCCATCGCTCGAAGCCGTTTATCCGCTGACGGCAGGGCTTTCGGGCAAAATACTGGCTAAGGCTGCGCGGCAGGCCGTCGATCGCGTGCCCGATTTCGCCGAGTGGCAGGACGCGGATTGGCGAAAAGCGCGCGGCTGGCCCGACTTCAAGACGGCGGTCCGGCACATTCACATGCCGGAAGATCCGAGCGACGTATCGAGTGTATCTTCGTTCTGGCAACGTCTTGCTTATGACGAGCTACTTGCGGGGCAACTCGCGCTTGGCTTGGTTCGGCAGAGCTTCAAGGCGCAGCGCGGCCGCGTGCTGAACGGCAACGGCACTGTTCGCGCCCGCATCGCAGACGCCCTGCCCTTCTCGCTCACCGCATCGCAGCGCGTTGCGCTGGAGGAGATATCGACCGACCTCTCCTCCAACCACCGGATGCTGCGTCTGCTGCAGGGCGATGTGGGTTCGGGCAAGACGGTCGTGGCATTGATCAGCATGGCGATCGCAGTTGAGGCTGGCGCGCAGGCGGCGCTTATGGCACCGACAGAGGTTCTGGCACGCCAGCATCTTGAGACAATCGAGCCGCTGGCGCGCGCAGCCGGACTTCGCGTGGCACTGCTGACAGGACGCGAAAAGGGTAAGACGCGCGATGCGATCCTGGCGGCGCTTGCGAGCGGCGAGACGGACATCATCATCGGGACGCACGCGCTGTTTCAGGCCGATGTCGATTTCAAGGATCTGGCGCTGGCGGTCATCGACGAGCAGCATCGCTTCGGCGTGCATCAGCGGCTCGCTCTGCAGGCCAAGGGCCGGGGCGATGCCACCAACGTGCTTGTGATGACGGCGACGCCCATTCCACGTACGCTGTTGATGACGCACTATGGCGACCTCGACGTTTCCAAGCTCACAGAGAAGCCGGCGGGCCGCAAACCGATCGTGACGCGCAAGGTGCCGATCGAGTCGCTTGAAAAGCTGATCGAGCGCATTGGGACGCAGCTCAAAGAGGGGGCGCAGGTCTACTGGGTGTGTCCGCTGATCGAAAGCGGCCAGGGTTCGACGGAACTCGCGGCGGCGGAAGAACGGCATGCGCATCTGCGTCAGATCTTCGGCGACACGGTGGGCTTGCTGCACGGTGCGCTTTCGGCGCGCGAAAAGGACGAGACGATGGCGCGCTTCGCAGCCGGCGATCTTGCCATTCTCGTCGCGACCACGGTGATCGAAGTCGGCGTCAACGTGCCGAACGCGAACATCATGGTGATCGAGCACGCGGAACGTTTCGGACTGGCCCAGTTGCACCAGTTGCGCGGCCGCGTCGGCCGCGGCTCGCGCGAGAGCTTCTGCATGCTGCTCTACAAGTCGCCGCTTGGGGAGACGGCATCGCAACGGCTCGACATGATGGAGCGCACCGAAGACGGCTTCAGGATCGCCGAGACGGATTTGCAATTGCGCGGCGGTGGCGAAATGCTAGGCGCGCGCCAAAGCGGGGAACCGGGATTCCGTCTGGCTGAGGTTCCGCAATTCGATGAACTTCTGGCCGCGGCACACGATGATGCGCGCTTGATCCTTACCAAGGATCCGGATTTGTCATCGGCGCGCGGAGCTGCATTGCGAATGCTGCTTTATCTCTTCGAGTGCGACGAAGCGGTTCGCTTGTTCCGCGCGGCCTAACCTGTTTGAACGCGCTATGTGCTGGGCGGACTTTCC
The DNA here is from genome assembly GCA_902825785.1 of uncultured Hyphomicrobium sp. Lineage (GTDB taxonomy): Bacteria > Pseudomonadota > Alphaproteobacteria > Rhizobiales > Hyphomicrobiaceae > Hyphomicrobium_B. The sequence continues at coordinate 2,880 of CADECN010000159.1, forward strand.
GGTGTCGCTGACTTCTTGATGCCCAGCTTTTTCATTTTCGCCTCCAAGTCGGGCATGACAATGCCGCCGGTCAGGATGATCTTTGCGGCCTGCTCTGAGGTCATGTTCAGCAGCGTTACGCTTTCGCGCGGCACGAAGCATATGAAGCCCGTTGGCGGGACAATGCCCGTCGGCATGAAGACGGTCATCAGGTCTTCGGTGCCGCCCGGCTTCACGTCCTTGATCTCGCCCGTCGTCTCGCCGGTGACGAATACAAGCGACCAAAGTCCCTTGGAAGGGAACTCGATGATGCCGACGCGTTGGAAGCTCTGGTTCGGGTCACCCGACGGAATGACACCCTGGAAGATCTGCTTGATGGCGCCATAGACGTTGCGCACGATCGGCGTGCTGGAGAGCATCAACTCTCCCGACGAAATCAGTGTTCTTCCGAGTAGGTTGGCGGCGAGCGCGCCGATCAGCGCGACGCCCAGGATGGCGACGATCAGGCCTACGCCGGGTACCGGAAACGGTAGATACGTCTCAGGGTTGAACTGCTGCGGCAGCAACGGCTTCACCAGCGCGTCGACCCAGTGGATCACGCCCCACATGATGTAGAGTGTGACCGTCACCGGTCCGACGATCAGCAAACCGGTCAGGAATGCGTTGCGGAAGCGCGCTCCGAGACGGTGGCGAACCTTCATCTCTTGCTGCGGTAGCAAGTTCAGGCCGTGTCCCGACGAAACAGCGTGCTTGACGCCGTCTTGTGCGCGCCGTGGATCGTTTTCGACGTTCGGCGGACGTGAAGTCATTCGTCGCTGGGCCCAGTCCTCTTGACGAGCCCGTATTAAACGCGGGCCGCGACTAGTTTGTCACGACCAAACAGTCGAAGCCACTGGTCCTGAGCTTGTTGCAGAGGCCGCGCGGTTCTTCCTGAGAGGCATAGCCACCCACGCGGACACGGTAAAAAGTGCCCATGCTGCCAATGACGGCTTCATCAACAGTCGGAACATGGTCGCCCAGTTCCGCAGCGTGCTGGGAAGTCAACTTCTGGGCGAGCGCATCGGCGTCAGCACGCGAGCGAACGGCCGCGATATGGAGTTTATATTTGCCCTTCTTGGCGCTCTTTTTTGCGGCGGCAGGCGGTTCTTTCGCGGCTGATTTCGTTGCCTTGCCCGGTTCCCCGACAGACGTGGCATTGGACCAGCTGGAAATCTGCGGATCGTGGGCCGACGTCGATGCGGTCGTGACAGAATGGACGTCCGTTGACGGCTGCGAGGTGTTACCGCTGAAGATGTTTGAAAAGAACCCGCCGATCGATGACATCGGCGAAGCTGGGGCCGGGCTGTTGGCGCTGTTATCGGTCGGTAGAGCGGACAGAGTCGGGGTCGAAGCCGCAGGCTCTGCCGTCGCGATCTGGAACGGAGCCGAGACCGGTGCGGAAGGTGCGGTTTCGGCTGCCAAGGTCGAGTTTGGTCGCGAGATCAGGGTCGCGGTGGCCGCTGACTGAAGTCCGCCGGCTTCGACCGGCATCGCGGCGATGCGGCGCGCGTTGGCGGCCTCCTGCGCAGCCGTGCTTTGCGGAGCCTGCCGCGTTACCTGCGCAATGGCGTCGTCAGCCGGTGGTGCGGCCACAGGCGCAGCCGGAGCTGCAGCTACAGGCGCGGGCCCAGGTGGCGCCGTGTCGGGTGGGGTCTTGTTAGGATCGGCGACCGCTATACGCTCGCTGCCGCCGGAGGTTCCATCGCCAAGGCCGGCCATGCTGTAAGCTTCGGCGCGTTCGGCGGTGGCGTGTTTGCGGTCGTCGGAGTTAAGGCCGTTCTTGAGCCAGAGTGCGCTCGTGAGATCGGAGATCGCCAGGCCCGGCTTGCCCTGCTTCTTGTAGGCCAGGCCGCGCAGATAGAGTGCTTTTGCCATATCCGGGCCAGCCAATCCGCCACGCAGAGCCGTAGAGAGCTGGTCGACTGCCGGCTGATATTTTCCAGCGGCGAGGGATTTTGCGCCGGCATCGAGAGATTTGCGCCCCGCGTCCGTCGCGTCGGCAGGTTTAGCCCCCGCCGTCTGCGCCGTTGCAGATGGTCCGACAAATGCCAAAAAACCGGCCACGGCGCTCGCCGCAGCGAGACGCGCGAAATTAGCCGAGTGCCCCATGTGCCCGTACCCTTCCCCGCTGGTCACGTTTGCAAGAGACGCTTCACCCTCTGCGCGACGCTATTGCAAGCAACGGAAGGAGGCAAATTCGCGGCCCGGTTATGAACCACAAATGGCGGTTATTCCACAGTGACGGATTTTGCCAGATTGCGTGGCTGATCGACGTCAGTGCCCATTATGACGGCCGTATGGTAAGCGATAAGTTGTGTCGGCACCGCATAAAGCAATGGCGTCGCGATCGTGCCCACACTCGGCATTTCAATATGCGCCGCGACCTTGCAAGCGACCTTGTGCGGCGCAGCATCGGAGATCAGGATGATCTGTCCGCCGCGGGCCGCGACCTCCTGCATGTTCGATATGGTCTTGTCGAACAAATCATCTTCCGGGGCGACGACGATCACCGGTACGTTGTCGTCGATGAGGGCGATCGGCCCGTGTTTCAGTTCGCCGGCCGCATAGCCCTCGGCGTGCAGATACGAGATCTCCTTCAGCTTTAGCGCGCCTTCAAGGGCGATCGGGTAGCTCGTGCCGCGCCCCAGGTAGAGCACATCGCGGGCCTTCGAGAGCTCCTGCGCAATCGACACGAATTGCGACTCATGGCGCACGATGCCGGCGACGTGGCGCGGTATCTCGGTCAGCGCCTTGACGTGCGCGGCCTCTGCGTCGCGGTCCAATACGCCACGGGCCCGGCCGATGGCGAGCGCGAGGCAGGCCAGCACCGAGAGCTGGCAGGTGAAGGCCTTGGTCGATGCCACGCCGATTTCTGGGCCGGCGAGCGTCGGCAGGACAGTGTGCGACTCGCGCGCGATGGTGGAGGTGCGGACGTTGACGATCGAGGCAATACGCTGGCCGTTGGCGCGGCAATAGCGCAGCGTCGCAAGCGTGTCTGCAGTCTCGCCCGATTGCGAGACGAGCAACGCCAAGCCGTTCGGCGGAAGCGGCGCCTCGCGATAGCGCAGTTCGGACGCGACATCGATTTCAACAGGTACGCGCGCGATCCGCTCGATCCAGTATTTGGCGACAAGGCCCGCATAGTAAGCGGTTCCGCATGCGGAGATCGTCACGCGGTCGATGCTGTCGAGCGCAATTCCCAAGTCCGGGAAGTTCACGCGCCCTGCCGCCATATCGATGTAGTTGGCGAGCGTATGAGAGATAACTTCCGGCTGTTCGTGTATCTCCTTCGCCATGAAGTGGCGATGGTTGCCCTTATCGACGAGAAGCGCGCTCGCAACCGATTTCACGACAGGGCGCTCAACAATGGCGCCTTCGAGATCATGTATCTCGGCGCCGTTGCGGGTCAGCACCGCCCAATCGCCTTCTTCCAGATACGTGATCGTGTCTGTGAAGGGAGCCAGCGCGATGGCGTCGGAGCCCAGATACATTTCGCCGGCGCCATAACCGATGGCGAGCGGCGAGCCCTTGCGCGCCGCGATCATCAGGTCGTCGTGGCCTGCGAAAATAATGCCGAGCGCGAACGCGCCTTCGAGGTGCTGCAGGGCTTCGCGCACCGCGTCGACCGGCGGCAGGCCTTTCTGCATTTCATCAGTGATGAGGTGGACGACCGATTCCGTGTCGGTGTCGGTTTCGAAGACGTGGCCCTTGGCTTCCAGTTCGGCGCGCAGGGCGCGGAAATTTTCGATGATGCCGTTGTGCACGACCGAAACCTTCGCGGTCATATGCGGATGAGCATTGCGTTCCGTGGGACGGCCGTGGGTCGCCCAGCGCGTGTGTCCGATGCCGGTCCGGCCGGCGAGCGGTTCGTCGTTCAGGCGGCGCTCGAGGTTGCGCAGCTTGCCCTCGGCGCGGCGGCGCTCAAGGCTTCCATCCTCGACCGTCGCTATCCCGGCCGAATCATAGCCGCGGTATTCGAGCCGGCGCAGGGCGTCGACCAGGTTGGTCGCAACCGTTGATTTTCCGAGTATTCCGACGATCCCGCACATGCCGATGCCGTTCCGTTCTGTGCCCCACCCCATGCAACGATGGCGGGGCTTGGCGGTCTACTCAAGTCACAGGTTGTTTCAAATTCGGCCGCTTGTGAGACGGCCGGGACACTGCGTCGCAAGTCGCGTGCCCCCACGGGGCCGCTTTGGCGGTCAGGATTTACTTTTGCGACGTGCCATCATGGTGCGGAATTTCTCGGCCCAGCCGGGACGCTCCTCCTGCACGGCCCGTTCCAGCGCCAGCGCGCCGGGGGCAACGTCCTTGGTGATCACGCTGCCGGAGCCAACGTATGCCCGGTCGCCGATCTTGACCGGCGCGACCAGCGAAGCGTTAGAGCCGACGAATGCCTCCTCGCCGACCTCGGTCCGGTGTTTGAAGAAACCGTCGTAGTTGCAGAAGATAGTTCCTGCTCCGATGTTTGCTTTGGCGCCCACCGTGCCGTCGCCAAGGTAGGACAGATGATTGGCCTTGGCGCCCGCGCCCATCGTCGTGTTCTTCAGCTCAACGAAATTGCCGATGTGAACTTTCTCGCCCAGCCGAGCGCCGGGGCGCAGGCGCGCGAAGGGACCGACTTCGGCGCCGCGACCGATGACTGCGCCCGTGAAGTGGCAGAATGCCCGGATCTCGGCGCCGTCCTCCACCACAACGCCCCGGCCGAACACGACGTTCGGTTCAATCGTCACGTCGCGGCCGATTTGCGTGTCGTAGGACAGCGTCACCGTTTCTGGATTCAGCATCGTCACGCCATCGCGCATGAACCTCAGGCGCGCGCGCTTCTGCCAGATCGCTTCGGCTTCGGCGAGCTGGTCGCGCGAATTGACGCCAAGAACCTCGTCCTCTCCACACTCGACAACAGCGGCTTTCAATCCGCGTCGGCGGCCGAGTTCAACAACGTCGGTGAGATAGAACTCAGCTTTGGCGTTGGCGTTGGCGATGCTGGCGAGAAGTTGCGCAAGACCCGGAACGCGGAATGCGAATACGCCGGAGTTGCACAGCCCGATGCGGCGCTCGCCGGACGTGGCATCCCGCTCCTCGCGGATGGCGAGGAGTTCGCCGCGATCATCCGTGATGAGGCGGCCGTAACCCTTCGGATCGATGGCACGGAAACCGAGCACGGCAATCGCGGCGCCGCCATCGAGCGCTGCACGAAGCTGCGCGACAGTGTCGGGCTTGAGAAGGGGCGTATCGGCGTAGAGCACGAGCGTGTCACCGTGGTGCGCCTCAAGCGCG
>CADECN010000160.1 GCA_902825785.1 uncultured Hyphomicrobium sp.
CTTGCGCGGCGGGCTTGGACCGCCCGTAGGCATCGGTCGGCTCCGGCAGTGTCGCTTCCGTTATGACTCCGTTGTGCCGTGGCCCGACCTGCGCGCGCACCGACGACATCAGAACAAATCGCTTGATCCTCGCCGCGCGCGCCGCGCGCGCAAGCTCCCGCGTCGCATCGACATTGATCGCGGTGTAGAGCGCATCGGGAAGGTCGGCGCGCGCGTGCGCCATGCCGGCCGCATGGACGACCAGATCGCAGCCGCGCACGATGTATTCGGTCGAGAAAGATCGTGACATATCACCGAGCGACACACCCTCGATGCGCGGGTGACGGAACACGACGGGTTGGCGCGACGCAGCCCGCACCTGATAACCTTCGCCGGCGAGAACCTCGACGAGATGTCGTCCAATAAAACCGGACGCCCCGGTCACGAGTATGCGCGGCGCTACCGTCACGGCGCTGTCAACTCCAGGAGATTAAACCGCTGGTCGGCATAGCACGATGCCGCGACGGGATCAGTGCAATGTGCGCGACGGAGCGACCCATGCCGCGGCCGCAGCCGTGGCCGTCGCACTAACGTCGGCTTCCGGCCGGTAACCCTCGACGGTGCGCATCAGAACCGCTTGAATTGTGGTTGTGTCGCGCGTGGCCATGGCGGCGCGCAAAAGTTCAAGTTCACGCGCAAGCTCCGCCTGATCGATCCCAGGTTCGTCGAGTTTGAGAATGCGCGGATGTTCGGTCGACGTCGCGTTGGCGCCAATCAGAAGTTCCTCGAACAGCTTTTCTCCCGGACGCAGCCCCGTATAGGCGATTGCGATATCGCCCTGCGGATTGCTTTCATCGCGCACGTCGCGACCGCTAAGCCGGATCATCAAGCGCGCCAGTTCGTCGATCTTGACCGGCTCACCCATGTCGAGCACGTAAACCTCGCCGCCTCTCGCCATGGCACCCGCCTGAATGACAAGTTCGGCTGCCTCGGGAATCGACATGAAGTAGCGGATGACATCGGGATGCGTAACCGTCACCGGACCGCCCGCCTTGATCTGGCGCCGAAAACGCCCGACCACGGACCCCGAACTATCAAGCACGTTGCCGAAACGGACCATCGTGAAAACGGTGTTAGGCTTCTTGGCATTACGGGCCTGCAGCACCAGTTCCGACAGCCGCTTGCTCGCCCCCATCACATTGGTCGGACGGACGGCCTTGTCGGTCGAAATCAGCACCATGCGCTCGACGTTGCATTCGAGCGCGAGTTCGGCGACCGTTTCAGTCCCGAACAGATTGTTCGAAAGCCCGACAACCGCGTTGTGCTCAACGATCGGCACATGTTTGTAGGCGGCCGCGTGGTAAATCGTGTCGATGGCGTTGCGCTGTAGCGTATCGCGGACGAGCGCCGCATCCAGCACCGAGCCCAGGATGCCTACGATCATCGGTCGCGGTGTATCCTCCGGAATGGAATTGAGGATATCGCGCAGTTCGATGTCGATCGCATACAGCGCCGGTTCGGACACGTCGAAGAGAACGATGCGCGCCGGACCCTGCCGGAAAACCTGACGCGCGAGTTCCGAACCAACCGACCCGCCGGCGCCGGTCAAAAGGACATTCTTGCCCCTGATGTTTCGCGCCAGCAGGCCCTCGATCGGCGGCACACTATCGCGGCCCAGTAGATCGGCGACGTCGAGCGGCCGCAGATCGCTGATCGCAATATGCCCCGCCGCGATTTCTTCAAGCAGCGGCATCGTCTTGACGACCACCGGATAGGGTTCAAGCTGCTTGAGCACCGCGCGACGCTGATTGCGGTCCTCACCCGGAATGGCGAGCAGGATTTCCTTGACGCCAAAGCGCTCGATGATGCGCGGCAGCTTCTCCGGCTTGAAAACCTTGAAATCGGCGACGTACTGGCCCCACAGCGTCGGCGAGTTGTCGATAAAGCCGACAACGTCATTGCCGGGAATACGCTCTAGCGCGCGGGCAAGCTCGATGCCGGGATGTCCGGCGCCGTAGATCAGGATCGCGGTGCGATCCTTTCCCGCCTCGAATTTCGGGAGCTTGATGCCGTAGTTCCTGAGCCCCCAGCCGATCAGGTGGCGGGAGATCACGAGCGTCGCCGCGCCCATGATACCGTAGAACATGATGACGGTTCGCGGAATGCCCTGCTGCCCGAACATGAAGACGGCAAGCGCCCAGATCAGCACCGAAACGGCAACCGCGGTTGCGATGCGCGAGTGCCCGTGCGCTCCGAGGTAACGCGTCACCAGACGATAGAGCCCGGCATATGCCAGCGAGACGATGGTCAGCGTCGGCGCCAGCACCATGAGAAGTGCTGTCTTCCAGTTTTCCGGAATGAAGACGCCGCCATAGCGTACCGACATCCCGAAGATGACGATGAGGAACAGCGCGGAGAAATCCAGCACGACAAGGATCGCGCGCTTGGTGCGGCGCGGCAAATCCAGCAGAAAACTGCGAAGGCCTATCAAAGACCTCGGACGAACAGCCTGATCTGTCACCGAATTCCGCCCCGATTGCCCTCGCGCGGGAGAACCCGAACCCTATAGGAAATCTCGTTAACGCGAATTCGCATCACAACCAAGCCGACGAATTTGCGCAACCCCGCTCCGGGCAAAACTGATCGTTAGCAAGTGCAAAAATACAACTTAGCCGTGCCCTTGAGAGAACAATTGCTCGAACTGATCGATCAGACGGTAGGCAAGCACCACCGCAACGATCCCGAACACGATGCCCCCGAAAAGATTTCCCGCGATCACGCCCTGAGCTCCCCCCAGCGATCCGCCGATGAGAACAAATGGAACGGTGCCGAGCGTCGCCCGACCCCAGTTCAGTGCGGTCGAGAAATGTGCCCGACCAAGCGTATTGAACACGGCGTTGGCGATGAACAACGCGCCAAGGAACAAGAAAAGCGGCGAGAGCCAACGACAGAAAACGACGATCAGTTCACGCGACTCAGGCCCGGCGCGAAACGCATCCGCAAGCGGGCTCGCGAAAAGTGCCATCAGTAGCCAAGCAACTGAGGTGAACCCCGCAACCGTCATCAGCGAAAGCGTCAGCACCTCGCGCATTCGCCCGGAAGACTGGGCGCCGTAGTTCTGCCCGAGGATCGGCCCGACAGAGCCCGACAGCGCATAGATGGCGCCAAACGCGACCGGCGTGATCCGCCCGATGATGGCCCAGCCCGCCACGGCTCCGTCGCCGTAAGCGGCAATCGCGTGCGTGACGTATGCGTTGCCGGCGGGTGTCGCGACATTCGTCAGGATTGCCGGCACCGCGATCGCCGCGAACAGCGGCACGTCCGCTCGAAGCAATACCGCATCGGTCCGGCCCATGAGGTCGTGGACGCCGATGACGCCGTACAAGCCGATGACCATGATGGCGATGCGCGCCAGCACCGAAGCCAGCGCCGCACCTTCGATCCCCCAGCCCAGGTACACTATAAAGAGCACGTCGAAAGCGATATTGAACAATGCCCCGAAGAGCGTGATGTGCATGGCCCGATGCGCATCTCCAACTGACCGCAGGACAGCCGCCGACGTCATGCCCAGCGCCAGCATCGGCAGTGTCGGGACCAGGATCGACAGGTAGCCGCTCGCCAGCTCGTGCGTATGACCTTTGGCTCCCAGCAGCGATAGAAGCGGATCAATCGCGAGCCAGAGTAAAAGACTGAAGGCTGCCGAAACGACGAATGTCAGAACGTGTCCGTTGGCCGATAGGCGCCGCGCACGCTCGCGCAACCTCGCACCCAGCGCCGGAGCGACGAGCGATGTCGTTGCGATCGCAAGCCCGATCCCGATGGCGGTCGAGAAAAACAGGATCGTGCTGGCGTAGCCGACGGCCGCGACGACCGCTTCATCGCCACTGCGAGACAGGAAGAAGATGTTGGCGAGGTCGCCGATAAAAATCGCCATCAGGCCAACGGCGCCGGTGCCGGTCATGACAAGGATATGACGCAGCAGCGAACCCGTGACGAACTTCGGCGGCGGATGCTGTGCCTCCGCCGACAGCAGGGAATCGTCTTCGCTGTTGCGCTGCATGCTTCGGGCTAAACGCGTCGCCGCGCCTTGAAGGCCGCAACCAACGTGCCGTCGTCGAGATAGTCGAGTTCGCCTCCAATCGGCACGCCTTGCGCGAGGCGCGAAACGGCAACGCCCGTCGATGCCAGCCGATCCGACACGTAGTGGGCCGTCGATTGCCCCTCGACGGTCGCGTTCAAGGCGAGCAGCACCTCCTTGACGTCCCCAGACGCCGCCCGATTCACGAGCGAGGCAATGTTCAGCTTGTCGGGCCCGATTCCATCGAGCGGCGACAAATGCCCTCCGAGTACATGATAGAGCCCCGACACGACGCTGGCGCGTTCAAGCGCCCACAAGTCACCGACTTCCTCGACCACGACGATCAGACTCTGATCTCGGCGCGCATCCTGGCAGATACTGCACGGCGAAACCGTGTCGAGGTTTCCGCACGACGGGCATTGAACGATGCGCTCGACGGCCTGCTGCATCGCCTCGCTGAGCGGCATGAGCAGATCATCCCGCCGCTTCAACAACGACAGCACAGCCTTGCGCGCCGAACGCGGACCAAGGCCGGGCAGCCTTGCGAAGAGCTGGACCAGCCGCTCGATCTCGGGTCCTGCGATCTTCTTTGACATCGACTAGAAGAGCTTGAGGCCTGGCGGCAGCGGCAATCCACCCGTCACTTCGGCCATCTTCTCCTTCATGGCCGCATCCGCCTTCACGCGCGCATCGGCCGCCGCCGCAACGACGAGGTCCTCCAGAATTTCGGCCTCGTCGGGCTTGAGCAGGCTCGGATCGATCCTGACGCGCTTCAACTCCCCCTTGCCGTCGAGCGTGACGTGCACGAGCCCGCCGCCCGATTGCCCTTCGACTTCGGCACGCGCAAGCTCGTCCTGAACCTCTTTTAGGCGGGCCTGCATCTGCCCCACCTGCTTCATCATGCCCATCAAATCTTTCATCACGTCCTCGTTCTGGGATCAGCCAGCCTGGCTTTCGTCCTCGTCGTCGGTGCGCGTCCGCGCAATCTGTCGGACTTCGGCTATTTTTGCGTCGGGAAAGGCGTCAAACACCGCCTTGACGGCCGGATGAGCCTTGAGACGATCCAGTTCCGTCGCTTCACGCTCACGACGCACCTCACCAATCGTTCGCGCGCCCGCCGTCTTCGACAGAACGACGACCCAGCGCCGCCCCGTCCACGCGTTGAGCTTCTCGCGCAAATCGTTGGCGATCTCCGGTGGCGCACCCGCCAGAAGATGCAGATCGATCGAGCCCGACGCGGCGTCGAATTTTACCAGGCTCACGTTGTCTTCAAGTAGAAACCTCAGCTTTGCGTCGCGTTTCGAGCCGACGAGAGCCACAACATCCTCGAACGAGCGCAGCGCCGGTACCGACACCTGCGGTGCGGCCGGGGCGTCGTCGTCGAAGTCGAAACCGTCGCTTAACGGGAAGTCCGCATCCGGCGCGTCCACATCGTCCGCGAATTCCTGCTCGTCCGCAGGCAGTGAGGACCGCGGCGCGGACGGGGCCGCGTTGAGCGGGCCACGCGCTGGAACCTCGCCACCGGCTTGCAATGCTGGACGTCGGGCAGGTTGGACCTCGCCGCCAAGCGTTCGGATCAGTTCATCTGGCGTCGGCAAGTCGGAGGTGTACGTTATCCGGATCACCGCCATCTCGGCCGCCGCGCGCGGGTTTGCGGCGCTCGCCGTCTCCTCAATGCCTTTCAGCAGCATCTGCCAGGCGCGCGCCAGATACGGCATGGACAACCGCTCGGCCAGGCCCTTGCCGCGCGCCTTTTCCTCAAGCGACAACGCTTCGCCGGCCGGCTCCGTGCCGACCGCCTTGATACGTGCAACGACGTGCACGGCTTCGGCCAGATCGCTGATGATCTGTTGGGCGTCCGCGCCGTCGCGATAGAGGCCCTCAAGTCCGTCGAGCGCCGAGCGCACGTCGCCGCGAAAAACCGTTTCTGCGAGATCGAAGACGCGCGCACGGTCGGCGAGGCCGAGCATGTCGCGCACCTTGGCGGCGGTGACATGACCTTCGCCCATGGCGATCGCCTGATCGAGGATCGACAAACCATCGCGCACCGACCCTTCCGCCGCGCGCGCGATCAACGCCAAAGCATCGTCGTCGGCATTGGCGTCCTCTTTTGCGACAATGCCGCGAAAGTGCTCAACGAGCACCGGCTGATCGACCCGTCTTAAATCGAACCGCTGGCAGCGCGACAGAACGGTGACCGGCACCTTGCGGATTTCCGTTGTCGCGAAAATAAAACGCACATGCGCCGGCGGCTCTTCGAGTGTCTTCAGCAGCGCGTTGAACGCGCCCTTCGACAGCATGTGGACTTCGTCGATGATGAAAACCTTCATGCGCGCGACCAGCGGCGTGTACTGCGCGCTTTCGATGATCTCGCGAATGTTGTCGACGCCGGTATTGGAGGCGGCGTCCATTTCCAGCACGTCCGGGTGCCGGCCCTCCATGATGTCCTTGCAGTGGACACCAAGCCCTGGCATGTCGATCGTCGGCTTTTCGTAACCGGGCGCCTCGTAATTGAGAGCACGCGCCAGGATACGCGCGGTCGTCGTCTTGCCGACACCGCGCACGCCGGTCAGCATGTAGCCCTGCGCGATGCGGCCCGACTGGAACGCATTGCGCAGCGTCGTAACCATCGCCTGCTGGCCGATGAGATCGTCGAACGTCGCCGGCCGATATTTGCGCGCCAGCACGACGTAGGGCTTAGCGGGCGCACCGCCGCCTGCGCCCTCAGCTTCGCCACTGCCTGGTTTCTTTTTCGCCATTGATCCGGATGAGCTTCGCCCTCTGGCGAGGGAGCAAGGCGACCTGCGGCAAGCCGCGCCCTCGCGATAGGGCCATCGCCCTGTGAGCGCAATGATACAAAGGAGGCTGGCGAACGACCCGACTTCTGATCGTTAGGGCTGCTTCCTTCCGGACCTGACCCGGTTGGCGACGAATCCGTCCGCCGCCAACCTCCCGACCCCATAATGGGCGTTTCTGCTGTCCGGCACAACCCGCTGCCAAGAGGTTGTGCAATTCGCCGCTTCAAATGGCCTGGAAGGAAATAATTGAACGGGAACCGTGGCAACGCCACACGGTTCTCCCTATCTAAACCCGGATAAGCCGGATCATCATGGCCGATGCGCGCCGTTCGCGGGTGGCGCGACCAGCCCGGCAATGAACTCAAAGGGAGTTGCACATGGCTCTGACCGTCACCGTCAATGGCGAGAAGATGTCAATCGACGCAGATCCTGAAACGCCCTTGTTGTGGGTGTTGCGCGACGACCTGAAACTGACCGGCACGAAGTTTGGCTGCGGCGCCGCGTTGTGCGGGGCTTGCACTGTACATCTCGACGGCGAGGCCGTGCGTTCATGCCAGATCCAGCTTCGTGACGCCGAAGGTCGCGACGTGACGACGATCGAAGGCGCCTCGGGGCCCCTCGCCGAGGCCGTCAAGGCAGCGTGGATCAAACTTGACGTCGTCCAATGCGGCTACTGCCAGCCCGGACAGATCATGTCTGCGATCGGCCTGCTATCGCAGATACCCAAACCAACCGATGCCGATATTGACACGGCGATGGAAGGCAACGTCTGCCGGTGCGCAACCTATCACCGCATCCGGGCCGCAATCCACGCCGCAGCAGAATCGACCTGACACAGCTTCGCGTGACAGCAAAACGGGAGTTGCGGATGCTGGGATTGAAATCGAAGGGCCTGCTTCTTCCTGCCTGTGGCGGCGCACTGATGCTCTCGCTCGCGGTGCCGCTTGCGAGCAGCTCTGAAACGTCCAGTCACAATTTATTCGCCTCTCACCCGGCCGCCGCGGCCGAAGACGACCTGTTCGCACCGATTGCGGCCGTGCTCCGCCATCCCCGCTGCTTGAACTGCCACCCGCGCGATGATCGCCCTCGGCAAGGCGAAGACCGCCACATTCATCTCCAGGGCGTGACGCGCGGCCCGGACAATCTCGGCTTCGTCAATTTGCGCTGCACCGCTTGCCACCGTGACGAAAACAATGCCTACAGCGGAGTTCCGGGCGCACCCAGCTGGCACCTGGCACCGCTGTCGATGGGGTGG
>CADECN010000161.1:0-3976 GCA_902825785.1 uncultured Hyphomicrobium sp.
GGCTCCTCGAAGTGGAAATCGACGCAGCCACCGGTACAATGCTGAGCGTCGAGGACGACGATTGATGCGCGTTCTTGTGGTCGAAGACGAAGCACGTATTCAGACCGACATCGTCCGCGCTCTCGCGGATGCCGGTTCTGCCTGCGATGTGGCGGGCGACGGCGAGGACGCCTGGTGTCGCGGCGACACCGAGCCCTACGATATTGCGATCCTCGATCTGGGCTTGCCCAAGCTCGACGGGCTGTCGGTACTGAAGCGCTGGCGTGCCAGCGGCCAGCTTCTCCCAGTTCTCATTCTAACGGCGCGCGGAAGCTGGAGCGAACGTGTCGAAGGCATCGACGCCGGCGCCGACGACTATCTGACCAAGCCATTCCGGATGGAAGAACTCGTCGCTCGGGTCCGGGCCTTGATCCGACGGTCCGCAGGGCAGGCGAGCCCGGTTCTGCAGAGCGGTCCTGTGGCGCTCGATACCCGTCAAATGCGTGTGACGGTCGATGGCGAAAACGTACCGCTTACGCCGCTCGAGTTTCGTTTGACGTCCTATCTCGTGCATCACAAAGGTCGCGTCGTCTCGACCACCGAGCTTCTCGAACACCTCTACGGCGACGACGACGCCCGCGAGGCTAATGCGCTTGAGGCCGTCGTCACGCGATTGCGCCGCAAGCTGGGCTCAGGCGTCATCGAAACGCGGCGCGGCTTTGGCTACATCATATCGGACGACACGTGACGCAAAGCGGTTCGCTCCGCCGCCGGCTTTTGACAGGCGCCGGGGCATTCATCCTCGCGGCAGTTGCCCTCTCGGCCTTCGGCCTCGGCGCGCTTTTCGAACAGCACGTCAAACGCTGGATCGACGTCGAGATCGAAGCTCACATTGATCAGGTGATCGCCGGTCTCAATCGCGACAGCTCAAGCCGGCTCGTCGTCACGCCCGAGCCCGACCATCCGCGCTTCCAGGAGCCACTATCGGGCCTGTACTGGGAAGTGGTCGTCGACCAAGGACCGACAATCCGCTCGCGTTCGCTATGGGATTACGAATTGAAGCTTCCGGCCGGTGCGGTGGACGGCGAGGCCCATCATTATCGCGTCGAAGGTCCCGGCCACCAGCTTCTCTATCTGATGCAGCGGCACATCGAATTGCCCGCTCGCCTCGGCGGCGCTCGAGCCCGCGTCGCGGTTGCATTAAACGAGGCGGAAGTGAAAGCTGCCGTCTGGCAATTCGCCAAGGCCCTTGCGCCGTATCTTGCCGTCTTGGCCGCACTCCTCATTACTGCGGCTTGGGTTCAGGTTTCATTCGGGTTGAAGCCGCTGGGTGAGGTGAAGGATCGCATCGCGGCGGTGCGCACCGGCACGCAATCACGTCTCGGCGACGCCTTCCCCGCGGAAGTCCAGCCGCTCGCGCGCGAAATTGACACACTGCTTGATGCTCGCGACGAGCAGATTGCGCGTGCACGCATGCGCGCCGCTGATCTCGCCCACGGCTTGAAGACGCCGCTCCAGGTTCTCTCCGGTCACATCAACCGTTTGCAAGATCGTGGCTTGCGAGATGTCGCAAGCGACCTCGAGATCGCGACGCGATCCATGCAGCGGCACGTCGATCGCCACTTGGCGCGCGCCCGTCTGGCCGCCGGCCAGAAGAGCGCAAGCACATCCGTCGCCGATGCGGTGGACCAGTTGATGTCTGTTGTTCGGCGCACGCCAGCCGGTGAAAAGCTGAATTTGACAACCGACGTTCCGGCCGATCTCCGCGCCGCAATCGATAAGGACGACCTCACGGAAGCCCTTGGAAATCTGCTGGAAAACGCCTGCCGTTATGCGCGGACGGACGTGACGATCACGGCCACGCGCGATGGCGACGCCGTCATCGTCGCGGTTCTCGATAACGGTCCCGGAATTGCCGAGGAAGACGCCGCCAGTGCGCTGTCGCGCGGCACACGGCTCGATGCGAAGGGCGCGGGTGCAGGCCTCGGGCTCGCCATCGTCTCAGACATCGCCGAGGCCTGGAGCGGGCGGGTGAACTTCGTTCGCCCCGCCGGTTGGTTCGGCGTGACGCTCATGCTTCCGATCGCCGACGTCAGGTGATCACGCAGGCAATTGCGCGGCTGGGCAACGCTTCACCTTGTGCTCATCTTGGGGTGTCCGCACACAGTATCGCCGCTAATCAAGCGCATTTGCGTCACGGTCCAAGCCTACCGCTTGCTCAGCGGGAAGTGCAGAAAAGTCGATGCGGACTGAGACGCGCCATGCCCGTTTACACCAACGCACCCGGTATCGCGGACTTATCGCCATTGGACTGGCGGCATGTTGGCGAAGGACTGCAGTGGGCCAATACCGAGCCTGCGCAGCGCAAGGCTGAGCATAAGGCCGAGCCCGTCGGCGACGCACTCAACGATCTCATTCAACAGCGCGCTTCAAAGCCGGACGCCTCGGATATTGCGTTGGAGCACCGCCAACAATCTGGAAGCGGGCTTGAATACGTCTCCCAGAGCGCTCATCAACGCGAGCGCGAGACCAAGCACGGTCTGACATACCTCATTACGGCAATTGTCGCGGCCGGTATCGTGGCCCACGCCTTCATGCCATCGCACGAGGGTGCACGTGCGCAGCGCGCCGATCTCGAAACCGCTTCCACTGGCGACGCCCAGGCCGCGACCGCGTCCGCCAAGCTCGAAGTCGCATTGTTGCCGCGCGATGTCCCCGAGGCGGCTGACGAGCATCTTGCGCCAAAAGTCGCGACGGACACGGCAAAGGAAGAAGAAGCGAAACCGGCTGTCGAAGCCGATGCATCCTGGCAAACGGACGTGCGCTCCGAGCAGGTAGCGACGGAGAAGGTTACAGGTGACGCGCAAACGCCAAGTGGCCCTTCGCAACAGGGCGCCTCGACCGATGAAGCCAATGGGTCGTCGCCTGCTGCCGTGCCTGCCGCGGCGGTGCCTCATGATATGACCGCCAGCGCCGAACCGGCGCAAAGCGTGACGCCACCATCGGCCTCGAACCGCGCGACGGGCGGGGTTGCGACCGAGACAGACGCCGACGCAAAACCTGCCGCGCACGTCGCTGCGCCGTCACCTGCTCGTATCACTGGCAAACCAACGCAGAACGCTGCGAGCCGAGAGACCGCTGACGGCCGCCGCCAGCTGTTGCTCGGAGAAAAGCTGATGGCACGTGGCGACCTCGAAGGCGCGCGCCAGCAATTTCAGGAGGCCGCTCGCCTTGGCCTTCCCGAGGGTGCGCTCGCGCTCGGCAACACATACGATCCTGTTAGTCTCGCCAAGTTTGGCATCTCGGCGCCGGGCGATAGCGCGCGCGCCCGCCGTTGGTATCGCGAAGCCTATCTTTTGGCGCTTCACCCTGAACGCGCCAAGGGTGGCGGTCAGGCACGGGCGGCATCAGCTGCAATGGACAATCGGGGGGACAGCCGTGACGGGAGCAAGACACCATAATGTTTCGAGGGTAAGGACGCTTTTGGCCGCCGGTGCGATGCTGGCGGTTGGAGGCTGCGCTTCCGGTGACCAGACATGGCAGTCAAATTGGGCCAACGTCGGGTCCGCCCTCGGGTTCACGCATACGATCACCTGTGATTCAGCTGCGCTATCGGGTCTTGCCGACACGGGCGCCGGCCACCGCGCCGATCCAGAGATGCTGCGCCAGGCGCGCGCTGATGTCGAAAGCGGCTGCACAAGCGCCGAGCGCGGCTAGTTGTTTGGCCGCCGTTCGTTGATTGCGATAGGTGCGGCCGGCTCCGTTCCCGCGTTGCCATGCAACCCGCCGGCTTGCAGGATCGCGTCCGCGCTTCTATCTAGTATGGGGGGCGAACGACGTGATTGGAGTGCCGCGCGGCGGCCGAGACAAGCTATGAACCGGACATCTCTCGCATTTTTGACGTTCCTCGCAGCCGCCGCCAGTGCATCGGCGGCGCTCGCCGATTCGCTGTTCGAGGTTGAGCACGCCCGCACAACTGCCCGCGTCGGCGGCCCTG
>CADECN010000161.1:3986-8011 GCA_902825785.1 uncultured Hyphomicrobium sp.
TGGAGCGCTGGGGGACGGTCAGCGGAACCCCGGCGGATTGGCGTCGGCGCTCCTACGTCGCCCGCGAGCCGGGCACCGAGGCGAAGCGCGCCACCCGCCACAATCGGCGGCTGGACGTCGAACGCTACTAAATCGCGAGCGGCGCTCGCATTTTTCTCTCTCGATTGTCCGCGCCGGAACACGGTCTGCGTGTTGTGCGTTTTTCTCCCGTACAAGCGACCTGCAGATAATTGCGGGCGCGCCGCAGGCGAGGAGACACTCCGCCATGACACAGAATAGAATTTCGCGCGTAGCGATGGCGCTTTCGAGTGCTGTCGTGCTCTCGCTGATTGCCGCCGTGCCGCCCGTGGCTGCTAACTCGATTGGCGATGTAGAGGGTGCCCGCGCCAAGGAACGCTCGGGCTACTACACAACGCGTCAAGATAGAGAAATGCTGCGCCGCTACGGTCGGTCCGACGAGGGCCATGGCTACCGCTATCGCGACGACGACTACGGCTACGACGACGGTCCTTATGGCGGCGTCTCGATCTACGTCGGCCCGCGCCACGGCTACGACGACCGATATCGCTATTGACGGAAACGTCGCGCGCGTAGGTGACCCGCGCGCGACGTGCCCTACCTTAGCATAAGGGTGCAGCCAGTGGTCACACCGAAGCCATCGCGATAATCTACGTCCCGGTTTGCGCGGGGTACGGGGAGGACGATGGATTCTCATCGGATACGCGCCGCATGCGCATTGCTTGGAGCGCTCATCGCTGCTGCGCTCTTGAAGTTCGTTTTGATTGATATCGGCGCCCTGCACATAACGGAAGACGGCGCCTCCGTGGGTTCCTCTTTCTGGAATTCTCTGCTGCAGGTCATCGGATATGGGCTGCCTCTTGGCGCGCTCGCGATAGGGGCGACTGAGTTTCTCCGGGTACGCCGGCTCGACGTCCAACTCGCCATCGGCATTTTGATCAGTTTCATCGCCGGCTACCTGTCGACATTGGGCGAACCGGTGACGTCGCCTGTCTTTTCTGGTGGCGCATTGACGGCGCTGGCGCTGTTGGCCGTTGGTGCGGCAACTTCTGGCATCTACTGGGTGGCGGCTGGCCGGCAGGCGGGCTGGCGGGGTCACGACATCGAGCAGGCAGCCGAACGCGATGCCGAAGCTTTCCGCCGCGCCAGCGCGCAGTCGCAATTCGAGCCATGCCACACGTGTCTTGCCGGGTTCGTCGCGGCGGCGCTCGCCGGGTTCGCGTTCCTCGCCTGGATATTGATCGACATGACCGGCCTGCACGCCCGTGTGCTCGCGGAAGTCGAGCGCCAGGGGCATCTCGCGTTGAAGAACGGCGGTTACAACTGGGCCCGTTTCAGCGTCTTCGACGAACGCGGCGTCATCGAGGGCGAGGCGCCCGACGAACTGCAGAAGCGCGCCGCCTACGACATCGCACGCGAAACACTGAGCGCGGCGACCGGCTTTCCCGGCGTCCTGTCGCGCATCGAGGACAAGGTCGCGGCCCGCGTCCCGATGGCGGACGTGTCGCGGCAACTGGCCGAAGCGAAACTGCGCGAGGAACAGGCGGCACGCGCGCTGGAGGAAGCACGCCGCGTTGCCGAAGCGGCGAGGCTCGCCGGTAGCGAGGCCGAACGTCGGGCTGCCGAACGGGCGCAGGCCGCCGAGGAAGAACTGAGAGTTGAACGCGAGCGCCAGCAGGCGCTGCGCCAAAAGGACGACGCGCAGCGACAGACGGAAGCGGCGGCGCAGCAAGTGCAGAAGCCCGACCCGGTTGCCGCGCCCGAACCCGCGCCGCGCGAGGATGCGGTGGCGGCGGTTGCGGCCGTCGCCCCGACCCCCGAGCAGGTCGGCATTCGCGAATCCGAAAACGGCGCCGCCCGCCACTGTACCGAACAGGACGTGGCGATGGTCGAATCGAGCCGCATCTACTTCCCGGCGCAGACGTTCGAGATCGAGCCCGGTTTCGAACGCGACCTCGACCGTCTGGCGGCCTCGATCCGCGCCTGCACGCCCCGGCCGATCCAGGTGACCGGTTACGCCGACGCCAGCGTCGACCGTCTCTTCAATCCGGCGCTCGGCCTGCAGCGCGCCGAAGCCATCCAGCAGGGACTGATCGCGCGCGGCATCGCGGCCACCCGCGTCGTGGCCAAAACGCCGCCGCCGACGCTGATCGCGGAAGCCCCTGTCGATGACAACGCCGCCTACAACCGGCGCGCGGACTTCAAGTTCCTCGAATTCTCGGAACTGAGCCGCGACGCCACGCAGAAGCCGGACGAACGCGCCGTCAACTGCGAGCGCGACTTGAAGGGCATCATGGAGCGCTCCGTCATCCACTTCCCGACCGCGTCCGCCCGCGTCAGCCCGGAGAGCATGGGCCTGATCTACAAACTCGCGAGCGCCATCCAGAACTGCGGCAGCGTCATCGTGACGGTCGAGGGCCACACCGACAAGGTCGGCTCGATCGAGCGCAATCAGCAGCTCTCCGAAGCGCGCGCCTATTCCGTGCGCGAAGCGCTCGTGACCTACGGCGCCGACCCGACGCGGCTCGCCTCGCGCGGCTTCGCATCGCTGCGGCCCTACGACGAAAGCGAGACGGCGGAAGCTTACGCGCTGAACCGGCGCATCGAGTTCCGCGTCTCCGGCAAGTTCACCACCACCAGCGCCGGCGGGCCGTAAAAGCGGCGCGCGCGAAGAACAAAAACAAGAAAGAGGAAACGTCCCGATGTATCTCCTGTCCCAGATGGTCGCGTATCTGTTCATCGCGTTCCTCGCCGGCATCGGCGTCGGCTTCGCGCTCTGGCGCATGTGGGGCGAGCGCGAGGTCGTCGAAAAATACAAGGCCGCCGAGCGCCGCCTCGCCGAGTACGTCGCGCGTCTTGAGGGCAGGGGCTGAGCGACGGCCTGCGCCGCAATTGACGGACGGCGACGCGCGCGCGACCACAAAGGCGGCGGCGGGCGAGGGCTCACGCTCACGCTCACGCGGTCGGCTTCAGCGGCCCGGGCGGGTTCGCCGGCTCGCGCTTGAAATACTTGAGCGTCAAGTACGCGCCGATCCACGAGCCGATAACGGCGAAGCCGACGTACACCCAGTTGCCCGTATAGCTGATGACCGCGAACGATGAGAGCATGTACCAAACGCTGCTCCAATTCGCGGCCTTGAGCGCGTTCTGCGCGACGACCGCGGACGTGAACATCACGTAGGCGGCGTCCGTTGCGGCCGTTGCGATCAGAACGCCGATTGCAACCCATACGTCGATGTTCATGTGTGCGGCTCCCCTTGTTGCGCGAACGCGCGATGCTAGCGGAGAAGCGCTGCGGCCTCACGTGGCTTGAGGTGGTAGGCAACACGTCTTTGGTCCGCGCCTGGCTATGTCGCGCTGCATGTCGTCGGAGCGCCTGGGTGCTGGCCACCCGCCCGGTGCGCGGATCGTCCTTTGCTGGGCATGGCTTCGGGCACGGGGGACGAGCGCCGGCGTGACACGCGGGCTGCGGGTGCGGGCACGTCACCATGTCAGGTCCTCATCGTCGTCCCACAGGTCGTCCGCCCGGTAGCCGAGCAGCGTGCCGAGCCGGTCACACACCGCGTCGCGATGCGCCGCGATGCACGGCGCGCTGGAACAACAGCAGCGCCGCTTGCGCTGGCAGCGGCGGTGTTGGCAGAGGCGCGACAGGCCGATGAGATCGGCGACCGTCCGCCGCCGCCAGGCGCGGAAGTCCTCGGCTCTGGCTTCCGCGACGGCCTCCGCGCCGCCGTTGGCGCGCGCGCTGAGTTCGGCCTCGACCGCCTTGCGCGCCGCCGCGAGGCCCGCGTTCGAAACCGGCGCGGTGGTGTGGTCGTCGCTGAGCGTCGGAGCCCGCTTGCATTGCTGGACCGTCATCTGTCGCGCACCTCGCATCTCATGGGCTCGTCATCCACGGCCAAGTGAGCGAAGTGAACGCTGGCCGGGCCAAGGTCGGATTTCGCCGCCGCCACAGCAACGTCATCCTCGGCCAAGTGAGCAGAGCGAACGCTGGCTGGGCCAAGGTC
>CADECN010000162.1 GCA_902825785.1 uncultured Hyphomicrobium sp.
AGCGCCTCGCCAGGACTCCACGCTGGGGCCAGGCGTTCTGGGCCATGATCATCGGTACGCTGGCGCTGACCGGTGTCGGCATTCCGCACTTGGCCGGTTTCGCCGGCTTCCATTCCAAGGACGCCATCATCGAGGCGGCGTATGCCGCGCACACGCCATCCAACTATGCGTTCTGGCTGCTGGTCGTAGCGGCGCTGATGACGTCGTTCTATTCCTGGCGCCTGATCTTCATGACGTTCTTCGGTAAAACGCGAGCCGATCACCACACCTACGATCACGCGCATGAAAGCCCGCCGACGATGCTGATTCCGCTCGCCGTGCTGGCGCTCGGTTCCGTCGTCGCCGGTTTCGCGTTCAAGGAATACTTCATCGGTCACGAGGAGGCGACATTCTGGGGCGCTTCCATTTTCCGCGCCGAGGGCAACGAAATCCTGCATCACATGCACGAAGTTCCGGGCTGGGTGCCGTTCACGCCGCTGCTTGCGATGCTCACGGGCTTTGCCATTGCCTGGGTCTACTACATCGGTGCGCCGTGGCTGCCGGCCGCTACCGCGCGTGCCTTCAAGCCGCTGTACGTGTTCCTGCTCAACAAGTGGTACTTCGACGAACTGTACGACTTCCTGTTCGTCCGGCCGGCGTTCGCCATCGGCCGGTTCCTTTGGAAGGGCGGTGACGGCGCGGTCATCGACGGAGCGATTGACGGGACGGCAGCCGGTGTGGCGCGCGTGACGGGACGGGTCGTGCGGCTGCAGACCGGCTACGTCTACCATTATGCCTTTGCCATGCTGATCGGCCTTGCGGCCCTGCTGACTTGGTTCATCTACGGCGGGGTCCTGAAATGAGCAACATTCTCTCCGTCGTCACCTTCCTGCCGCTCGTTGGCGCGCTGCTGATCGCGGGCCTCAACTCGGATGCGAAGATCAACGCGCGCTGGATCGCGCTGTGGACCACGATCATCACGTTTTTCGTGTCGCTGCTGATCTGGTGGAACTTCGACAAGACGAATGCGGGCTTCCAGTTCGTCGAGGAATACAACTGGCTCGGGACGCTCAAATACAAGATGGGCGTCGACGGCATCTCGATGCTGTTCATCATCTTGACCACGTTCCTGATGCCGCTGTGCATCCTGGCGAGCTGGGAATCCATCGAGGATCGCGTCAAGGAGTACATGATCGCGTTCCTGGTGCTCGAGACCTTGATGCTCGGGGTCTTCTGCGCGCTCGATCTGGTGCTGTTCTACCTGTTCTTCGAGGGCGGCTTGATCCCGATGTTCCTTATCATCGGGGTGTGGGGCGGCAAGCGGCGCGTCTACGCCAGCTTCAAGTTCTTCCTCTACACGCTGCTCGGTTCGGTGCTGATGCTGCTCGCCATGATGGCGATGTACTGGCACGCGGGCACGACTGACATTCCGACGCTGCTGACCACCAAGTTTCCGCCGGATATGCAGTGGTGGCTGTGGCTCGCGTTCTTTGCCTCATTTGCGGTGAAGATGCCCATGTGGCCGGTGCACACGTGGCTTCCCGACGCGCACGTTGAAGCGCCGACAGCGGGCTCGGTCATACTGGCGGGCATCCTCTTGAAGATGGGCGGCTACGGCTTCCTGCGCTTCTCGCTGCCGATGTTTCCGATCGCGTCGGAGCAATTGGCACCGCTCGTCTTTACGCTGTCGATCGTGGCGATCATCTACACCTCGCTCGTCGCGTTGGTGCAGGAGGACATCAAGAAGCTCATCGCCTACTCGTCGGTTGCGCATATGGGCTTCGTGACCATGGGCATTTTCACGGCCTCGCAGCAGGGCATCGACGGCGCGATCTTCCAGATGCTATCGCACGGCATCGTGTCGGCCGCGCTGTTCCTTTGCGTCGGCGTCGTCTACGACCGGCTTCACACGCGCGAGATCTCGGCTTACGGCGGCATCGTGGAGCGCATGCCGATGTACGCGGTCGCCTTCATGGTGTTCACGATGGCCAACGTCGGCTTGCCGGGGACGAGTGGATTCGTCGGCGAGTTTCTGACGCTGCTATCGGCGTTCGGTGCCAATACGTGGGTTGCGATTTTGGCGACGACGGGCGTGATCCTGTCGGCTGCCTATGCGCTTTATCTCTATCGCCGGGTCATCTTCGGGCCGCTCACGAAGCCCAGCCTCAAATCGCTGCTCGATCTATCGCCGCGCGAGATCGCGATTCTGGCGCCGCTCGTCATCCTGACGATTTTCTACGGCGTCTATCCGGCGCCCGTGCTCGACGTCACGGCGGTCAGCGTTCGCAATCTGGTTCAGAACTACGAGGCGGCTGTCAAACCCGCCGCGGCATTGCTCGAAACTGCGCGCTAGGAACTTAAAGCATGGAACTCGATTTCTTGCGCCCCGTGCTTGCCGAGCTGATGCTGGCTGTCGGCGCCATGGTCTTGCTCATGATCGGCGCATTCTCGCGCGACAAGCAGGGCGTAGGGCGGACGGTGACGTGGCTCGCGGTCGGCGTATTGCTGGCGGCAACCGTTGCCGTCATCAACACTGACGGCAACCAGACGGCGTTCGAGGGTGCGTTCATCAATGACGGGCTCGGCCGGTTCCTGAAAGTGCTGATGCTGATCGCCGCCACGGGCACGCTCATCCTCACGTTCGAACCGTTTGCGCGTGAAAAGATTCTATTGTTCGAGTACCCGGTGCTGGTGCTGTGCGCGGCGCTCGGCATGGCGGTGATGATCTCGGCCAACGACCTCATCGCGCTCTACCTCGGATTGGAACTGCAATCGCTGGCGCTCTACGTGATGGCCGCTTTCCATCGCGACGACGTGCGATCGAGCGAAGCGGGCCTCAAGTATTTCGTGCTCGGCGCGCTGTCGTCGGGAATGCTGCTCTATGGCGCGTCGCTGATCTACGGCGTTACGGGTGCGACCGGGTTCTCTGCGATCGCGACGGCGGCGGGCGAAGCCGGCATGGGGCAGAACCTCGGTCTCACCATCGGGCTCGTGTTCGTGCTCGTGGCGCTGGCGTTCAAGATTTCCGCGGTGCCGTTCCATATGTGGACGCCAGACGTTTACCAAGGTTCGCCCACCGCAGTTACGACCTTCATGGCGAGCGCGGCCAAGGTTGCGGCCATGGCGCTTGTGCTGCGCTTCACGCTCGCGGCGCTGCCGACGATCGCGTCGCAGTGGCAGCAGATTATCATCTTCCTTTCGATTGCCTCGATGGTGCTCGGCGCGTTCGCGGCGATCGGGCAGACGAACATCAAGCGGCTGCTCGCATATTCGTCGATCGGGCATGTCGGGTTTGCGCTCGTCGGACTTGCGGCCAATAACGCGGAAGGCGCGGCGGGCGTTCTGATCTATCTCGCCATCTACGTCGCGATGACGCTTGGTACCTTCGCTTGTATTTTGGCGATGAAGCGGGGTGGTCGCAACGTCGAGGACATTTCCGAACTCAGCGGCCTTGCGAAGACGAACCTGGGCTTTGCCACTATTCTCGCGATCCTGATGTTTTCGCTCGCAGGCATTCCACCGCTCGCCGGTTTCTGGGCCAAGTGGTACGCGTTCCTGCCCGCGATCAAGGCCGGGCTCTATCCGCTCGCGGTCATCGGCGTCGTCGCCAGCGTGATCGGCGCCTTCTACTACCTACGCGTGGTCAAGATCATGTTCTTCGACGAGGCGGCCGCGCCATTTGAAGCCGTCGACGGAAAGACGTATGCCGTTATGGCCCTCTCGGCGGTAGTGATCGTGGCGTTCGTGCTGCCGTTCATCGGCGGCACGCTGGTCGATGCCGCTACCGCGGCGGCCGCATCGGCCATGCCGCCGCGAGCCCTCTAGGAGGTCTATTGATCGCCGTACAGCACCGCGTCGTGCGGCTGGAGGAAACCCGCTCCACCAACCAGGATGCAATGCGACTGGCGCTTGCGGGCGAGCCGCTCCCACTGTGGGTCGTGGCCGAGCGCCAAACGGAGGGCAAAGGGCGTGCCGGACGCTCGTGGTCGTCTCTGCGCGGAAACCTCCACGCCAGCCTTGCGGTATTGTGCGCTGCGAGCCCAAGTCGTGCGGGCGAGCTTTCTCTCGTGGCAGGAATATCTCTTATTGACGCCGTGCGGTCTTCGACCTCCCTTGCCCAAACGGGAGCTTTGCGTCTCAAGTGGCCGAATGATTTGTTGATCGATATTGCGAAGGCGGGAGGGATTTTGGTTGAAAGTACGACGGCGCGCGGGGAGCCGGGTTTTCTTGCAGTGATTGGATTTGGCGTGAACGTCGCCAGCGCTCCGGATGATCTTGGACGGGCGGCGACGTCGCTTGCGCAATTTGATGCTCACGCGACGAGCGAGCGCGTGCTCGATGCACTGGTCGATCAGAGTGCGCGCTGGCTGCAAGTCTGGGATAACGGCAACGGCTTTGCGCAGGTTCGCGCGGCGTGGATCGCACGCGCCGGCCCCATTGGCGAGGCTGTCGCGGTCAACACCGAGCGCGGCGCGATCACGGGGCACTATCGCGGGCTTTCCGGAGCGGGCGGCCTGCTCGTCGACATCGACGGTGAAATTCGCGAAATCACCTATGGCGATGTCGCGCTCGCGGTCGCGCCTCGGGCAGGCGGGTGAGGCATGGGTAGGGGACAAAAGAGCGGCCGAGGCGGCGACGAATTGGTCTTCATGGCGCTTGGCGGTCTCGGCGAGATCGGCATGAATGTCTATCTCTATGGTTTCGGGCCCGAGAATGCGCGCCGGTGGCTGATGGTCGACCTCGGCATAACCTTCCCTGGCGAACATGAGCCTGGCGCCGATGTCGTGCTGCCGGATCTGCGCTTCATCGTCGGCGAGAAATCGGCTCTCTCGGGTCTCGTGCTGACGCACGCGCATGAAGATCACATCGGGGCCGTTATCGACCTGTGGCCGTCGCTGCAGTGCCCGATCTATGCCACGCCGTTCACCGTCGGCATGCTCAAATCCAAGAACGGCGAATTCGGTCGCAATGTGCGTATGCCGATCACGCAGGTGCCCCTTGGGGGGCGCATCGACGTCGGCCCGTTCAACGTCGAATTCGTCACGCTGGCGCACTCGATCCCAGAGCCGAGCGGCATTGCAATCCGCACGCCCGCCGGGCTCTTGTTCCACACCGGCGACTGGAAGCTCGACGCGACACCGCTCATTGGGGATTCGCCTGACGAAGCCAAGCTGAAAGCGCTCGGCAAAGAGGGCGTGCTGGCAATGATGTGCGATTCCACCAACGCGATGCGTGAAGGCCGCTCGCCGTCGGAAACGGACGTCGCACGTTCGCTGGCGAAGATCATCGACAATGCGCCGCGCCGCGTCGCGATCACGACCTTCGCCTCGAACGTCGCGCGCATCCGCGCCATCGCGGATGCAACCCAGGCCGCGGGGCGAACGCTCGTCGTTGCGGGCCGGGCCCTCAACCGGGTGATCCAGGTCGCCATTGAGACGGGATATTTACCGGAGAGCTTCACGTACCTCGATCAGCAGCGTTTTCCCGATCTGCCGTCCGACAAGGTCGTCGCGCTGTGCACGGGAAGCCAGGGTGAGCCGCGCGCGGCGATGGCGCGCGTTGCCGAAGACGAGCATCCGGACATCTCGCTCGATAGCGGAGATCTGGCGATCTTTTCGTCGCGCACGATTCCGGGCAACGAGCGCGCGGTTGCGAAGGTTCAGAACGGTTTGGCGCGGCGCGGCGTCGATCTCATCACGGATACGGACGCGCTGGTGCACGTCACGGGGCATCCGCGACAGGGCGAGCTGCAGGAGATGTACGGCTGGCTTCAGCCGCGCATTGCCGTGCCCATGCATGGCGAAGCGCGCCATCTCAATGCGCACGCGAGGCTTGCGAAATCGTGGGGGGCGCAGCAAGCCGTGACGGTGTTCAACGGCGAGATGGTCAAGTTGTGGCCCGATCCCGCCGGCATCATCGACGAAGCGCCTGTCGGCCGTCTCTATCGCGACGGCAAGTTGATCGTGCCCGACATCGAAGGTCCAATTAAAGCCCGGCGTAAGTTGTCGTTTGTCGGCATCGTCGTGGTCGCGATGGCGCTCTCGCGCCGTGGCGACGTCCTGGGTGCGCCGGAGGTCGTCCTGGATGGTGTGCCGCTGGCCGACGAAGACGGGGAGAGCATGAAAGAAGTCGTGCTCGACGCGGTCGACGGTACATTGCGGTCGATCCCCAACAAGCGCCGGTCCGATGTCGAACTTGTCCGCGATGCCGTCCACCGAGCCGTGCGGAGCGCGGTTAACGAGGCCTGGGGCAAGAAGCCTGTTGTCAAGGTGCTCTTGACCGTGGTGGAAGCTAGATCCTGACGCCCCCGCAGTTTGGAGACTTTGGATGATCGGACGCCTGAACCACGTGGCCATCGCGGTCAAGGATTTGGACAAGGCTTCGGCCGTCTACCGCAATGCGCTGGGCGCCAAGGTCGGCGCGCCGTTCGCGCAGCCGGAACATGGCGTCACCGTCGTATTCATCGAACTTCCAAACACCAAGATCGAATTGCTCGAGCCGCTGGGCGAAGGTTCTCCCATCGCCAAGTTCCTGGAAAAGGCGCCGGATGGCGGCATCCACCACGTCTGCTACGAGGTCGAAGACATTCTGGCGGCGCGCGACCAGCTGAAATCACAGGGTGCGCGCGTGCTCGGCAGCGGCGAACCCAAAATCGGCGCCCACGGCAAGCCGGTTCTGTTCCTGCATCCCAAGGACTTTTGCGGTACGCTGGTGGAACTGGAGCAGGTCTAGGACGAGCGTCCGAGACTAGGGCTGACAGGAGATGCGATGCGTACGTCCGTTGCGATTGCGACCTACTTCTGCCTGTGGTTCATCACGCTGTTCGCGGTGCTGCCGTTCTTCGCCAAGCCACAAGGAGAGGCAGGCGAAGTCGTACCGGGCACGCCGGAGAGCGCCCCTCAGTCGGTCAATCTGCCCAAAATCGTGCTCGTCAACACAGTCGTCGCGACGGTCACGTTTGCGCTCGTTTATTTCGTCATTTCCAGGCTTTAGAGGTTGCGGGGGGTAATCAGCTTACCCTTGCGCCACGCGCCATTGCCACGCGCGCGGCAACCCGCTATGCCCGCTGACGTCAACGAAACACCATCAGCGAAGCGGGTTTATTAGCCCGCGTGAGAACGAGCCCTCCGCATGTCATTCTCAAGGTCCGTTCCGCGCGACGAAACCTGCTATCGGGGCGCGCAGAGGTCAGCCCGATGAGCAAGCGCGCCCTTTCGATTTCCCGCGAGCAGAATTTTCCCGAGTGGTACCAGGCCGTCGTGCGCGACGGCGACATGGCGGAAACGAGCCCCGTGCGCGGCTGCATGATTATCAAGCCGTGGGGGTGGGGTGTATGGGAGCGCATCCAGTCGGAACTCGATACCCGCATCAAGGATACCGGGCACGACAACTGCTACTTCCCGCTGTTCATTCCGATGAGCTTCATCGCCAAGGAAGCCGAGCACGTCGAAGGCTTTGCCAAGGAGATGGCCGTCGTCACGCATCACCGCTTGAAGAACGAAGGCGGCAAGCTGGTGCTCGATCCGGAAGCCAAGCTCGAGGAGCCGCTGATCGTGCGGCCGACATCCGAGACGATCATCGGGGACGCCTTCCAGCGCTGGATCAAGAGCTATCGCGATCTGCCGCTGCTCGTGAACCAGTGGGCCAACGTCGTGCGCTGGGAAATGCGCACACGGCTGTTCCTGCGCACGGCTGAGTTTCTCTGGCAGGAGGGACATACGGCGCATGCCGACAGAGACGACGCGATGGCCGAGACCTTGAAGATGCTCGAGGTCTACCGTGAGTTCGCCGAGAACGTGCTCGCGATGCCGGTGATTGCGGGTGAAAAGCCTGCCAACGAACGCTTTCCGGGTGCCGACAACACCTACTCGATCGAAGCTATGATGCAGGACGGCAAGGCGTTGCAGGCCGGTACATCGCATTACCTCGGCACGCACTTCGCCGAAGCCCAGGACAGCAAGTTCCAGAGTGCCAGCGGTGCG